>NZ_JBVHWM010000002.1:227493-392707 GCF_055564375.1 Streptomyces sp. NPDC029138 | reverse complement strand
TTTCTTTGGGTGGGGGGTGTGTTTTTCCCACCCCCCCCCACCCCCCCCCCCCCCCACCCCCCCCCCCCCCCCACCCCCCCACCCCCCCCCACGCCCCCGCCCCCCCCCCCCCCCCCCGCCGTCGTGTGTCCGACAGGTTTCGCCCCACAGGTTCCTTTTGCCAAGGGTTAACGCGCACCTCTTGACGGCCCCGTGACGCCGTTCTCAATATGTTCCCCATCGCGCAACCCATCGTGCAATGCGCAACAGCAGAGGAGCTTGTCGTGCCACACGAGGTCCGTGCCGTAGTCGCTGTGAAGAAGGGCGCACCCGTGGAGGTGCGGACGATCGTCGTCCCCGATCCGGGGCCCGGTGAGGTGCTCGTCGACGTGCAGGCCTGCGGGGTGTGCCACACGGACCTCCACTACCGCGAGGGCGCGATCACCGACGACTTCCCGTTCCTGCTGGGCCACGAGGCGGCCGGCACGATCGAGGCCGTGGGCCCCGGCGTCACCGATCTGAAGCCGGGCGACTACGTCGTACTGGCCTGGCGGGCGCCGTGCGGCAGCTGCCGTTCCTGCCGCCGTGGCCGGCCCTGGTACTGCTTCGACTCCCGCAACGCCGCACAGCCCATGACGCTGCTGGACGGCACCCCGCTCAGCAGCGCGCTCGGCATCGGTGCCTTCGCCGAGAAGACGCTGGTCGCGGCGGGCCAGGCAGTGAAGATCGACCCGGCCGCGCGGCCCGAGGCGGCCGGTCTCATCGGCTGCGGGGTGATGGCCGGGTACGGCGCGGCGGTCAACACCGGCAACGTCGGCCGGGGCGACTCGGTCGCCGTCATCGGCTGCGGCGGCGTCGGCAACGCGGCCATCGCGGGCGCCTGCCTGAACGGCGCCATGAAGGTGATCGCCGTCGACATCGACGACAAGAAGCTGGACCAGGCGGAGAAGTTCGGCGCCACGCACACCGTCAACTCCCGGGGCACCGACCCGGTCGAGGCCGTCCGGGAGCTGACCGACGGCCACGGCGTGGACATCGCGATCGACGCGGTCGGCCGCCCGGAGACCTTCCTCCAGGCCTTCTACATGCGTGACCACGCGGGCCTGCTGGTCCAGGTCGGTGTCCCCGCCCCCGAGATGAAGGTCGAACTCCCGCTGATCGACGTCTTCTCGCGCGGCGGCGCCATCAAGCCCTCCTGGTACGGCGACTGTCTGCCGAGCCGGGACTTCCCGTTCCTGATCGACCAGTACCTGTACGGCCTGCTCGACCTCAACGCGTTCGTGTCCGAGACGATCGCCCTGGACCAGGTGGAGGAGGCCTTCGGCAGGATGCACCGCGGTGAGGTGCTGCGCTCGGTGGTGGTCCCGTGAGCGTGCGCGGGGCCGTACGCGTCGAGCGGGTCGTCACCTCCGGGACCTTCGGCCTGGACGGTGAGACGTTCGACGTCGACAACAACGTCTGGCTGGTCGGCGACGACGAGGAGGTGCTCGTGGTGGACGCCGCGCACGACGCCGAGGCGATCCACCGCGCCACCGCCGGCCGCCGGGTCACCGCCATCGTCTGCA
Source organism: Streptomyces sp. NPDC029138 (assembly GCF_055564375.1). Lineage (NCBI taxonomy): Bacteria > Bacillati > Actinomycetota > Actinomycetes > Kitasatosporales > Streptomycetaceae > Streptomyces > Streptomyces sp. NPDC029138. The sequence goes on along the minus strand of NZ_JBVHWM010000002.1, from coordinate 391,163 downwards.
CGCACGCCCACGACGACCACGTCGACGCGGCGCCGGCGCTCTCCGTCCTGACCGGCGCGCCCGTACTCCTGCACCCCGACGACACCGAGCTGTGGTCGCTCACCCACCCCGGCCGCAAGCCGGACGGCGAGCTGACCGACGGCCGGATCCTCACGGTGGCCGGCATCGAGCTGCACGTGATCCACACCCCGGGCCACACCTGGGGCAGCTGCTCGCTCCACGCCCCCTTCCTGAGCGCAGTCTTCACCGGCGACACGCTCTTCCACGGCGGACCCGGCGCCACCGGCCGCTCCTACTCCGACCGCCCGGCCATCGAGGCGTCCATCCGCGCGCGGCTGCTGGCCCTGCCGGGTGACACCGTCGTCCACACCGGCCACGGCCAGGACACGACGATCGCCGCCGAGCGGCCCAGCCTCCCCGCCGCCTGAGTCCCCGGCAGCACCGCCGCCCCGGCCCCAAGCGCACTCCCCCGTACCTGTCTGCCGGCCACCTCAAGGACCCGCACCCGCCATCCCCGCCACCACAAGGAGGGGCATGTCCAGCACCCCCGCAACCCGGTCCCAGGGACCCCGTGTCGTCGTCATCGGCGCCGGCATCGTCGGCTGCTCCCTCGCCGACGAGCTGACCGCCCGTGGCTGGACGGACGTCACCGTCCTCGAACAGGGCCCCCTGCCCGCCCCGGGCGGCTCCACTTCCCACGCCCCCGGGCTCGTCTTCCAGACCAGCCCGTCCAAGACCCTCGCCGAGTTCGCCCGGTACACCGTCGAGAAGTTCCGCGCCCTGGAAGTCGACGGCGTCTCCTGCTTCGACCAGGTCGGCGGCCTGGAGCTGGCCACCACCCCCGAACGGCTGGCCGAGCTGCACCGCCGGGCCGGTTACGCCGCCTCCTGGGGCATCCGGGGCGAGGTCGTCAACACGGCCCGGTGCAAGGAACTCTGGCCGCTGCTGGACGAGTCGGTGGTCCTCGGCGGCTTCCACACCCCGGACGACGGCCTGGCCCGGGCCCTCCTCGCGGCCCGGGCCCAGATGGACCGTGCCACCGCACGCGGCGCCCGCTTCCTGGACCGGCACACGGTGACCGGGATCGAGCAGCAGGACGGCCGGGTCACGGCGGTCGTCACCGACCGGGGCGCCTTCCCGGCCGACCACGTCGTCTCGGCGGCCGGTTTCTGGGGCCCGGTGATCGGCCGCATGGCCGGGATCGACGTACCGCTCCAGCCCCTCGCGCACCAGTACGCGAAGACCGGGCCGCTGCCCGAGCTGCGCGGCGCCACGGCCGAGGCCACACGGCCCATCCTCCGCTTCCAGGACCGCGACCTGTACTTCCGCGAGCACGCCGACCGCATCGGGATCGGCTCGTACGCGCACCGGCCGATGCCGGTGGATCCGTCGACGGTCCCGGCGTACGACGAGGCGCGCGCCCGGGACATGGAGATGCCGTCCTCGTACCCGTTCACCACCGAGGACTGGGCGCCGAGCTGGGAGGACTGCCGGCGGTTGCTGCCCGCGCTGCGGGAGTCCGAGATCGAGACCGGGTTCAACGGGATCTTCTCCTTCACGCCGGACGGCATGCCGGTGCTCGGGGAGGCGCGGCGGCTGCGGGGCTTCTGGCTGGCCGAGGCGGTCTGGGTGACCCACTCCGCTGGTGTCGCCAAGGCGGTGGCCGAGTGGATGGTGGACGGGCGGCCGTCCGCCGACGTGCACGAGTGCGACCTCACGCGGTTCGAGGAAGCGCAGCGTTCACCGTCGTACGTCCGCGAACGGGGCTCACAGCAGTTCGTCGAGGTGTACGACGTTCTCCACCCCCTTCAGCCGATGGAACAGCCGCGTCCGCTGCGCGTCAGCCCCTTCTACGCCCGCCAGCAGCAGCTCGGCGCGTTCTTCCTCGAGGGCACCGGCTGGGAGCGCCCGCACTGGTACGAGGCGAACGCCCCGCTCGTGGACGCCCTCGGTGACCTGCCCGAGCGCGACGCCTGGTCGGCCCGCTACTGGTCCCCCATCGCCGCCGCCGAGGCGAAGGCCACCCGCGAGAAGGTCGCCCTGTACGACATGACCCCGCTGCGCCGCCTGGAGGTCACCGGTCCCGGCGCCCTCGCCTTCCTCGACCGCATGACCAGCAACAACCTCCGCAAGAAGCCCGGCGCGGTCACGTACACCCTGCTCCTGGACGAGACCGGAGGCATCCGCTCCGATCTCACGGTCGCCCGTCTCGCCCCCGACCGCTTCCAGGTCGGCGCCAACTCCCCCGCCGACCTCGACTGGCTCCTCCGCCACGCCCCCGGCGACATCCAGATCCGCGACATCACCTCCGGCACCTGCTGCATCGGCGTCTGGGGCCCCCTCGCCCGCGCCCTCGTCCAGCCCCTGACCGGCGACGACTTCTCCCACGAGGGCTTCGGCTACTTCCGGGCGAAGCAGACGTACCTCGGACACGTGCCGGTGACGGCGATGCGCCTGAGCTACGTAGGCGAGCTGGGCTGGGAGCTGTACACCACAGCCGACCTGGGCCTCAGGCTCTGGGACACGCTGTGGGAGGCCGGGCAGGAGCTGGGGGTGATCGCGGCGGGCCGTTCCGCCTTCAACTCGCTTCGGCTGGAGAAGGGTTACCGGGCCTGGGGAACCGACATGACCGACGAGCACACCCCCTTCGAGGCGGGCCTCGGCTTCGCCGTCCGCATGGACAAGGAGGAGTTCGTCGGCAAGGCTGCGCTCCAGCGGGCCGGAGACCCCTCCCGCCGGCTCACCCCGCTCCTGCTGGACGACCCCGCCGTCGTGGTCCTCGGCAAGGAACCGGTTCATGTCGACGGCGCCCCGGCCGGTTACGTGACCAGCGCGTCGTACGGCTACACGCTGGGCCGCTGTGTCGCCTACGCCTGGATGCCGGCCGGCCTCGCCACCGGCAACGGCGTGCACATCGAGTACTTCGGCGAGAAGGTCCCGGCGACCGTCGCCGACGAGCCGCTGTTCGACCCGAAGATGACCCGCATCCGCCGCTAGGAGGCGACCGTGTCACCGTCTTACGACGTCATCGTCATCGGACTCGGCGGCATGGGCAGCGCCGCCGCCCACCACCTGTCCGCGCGCGGCGCCCGCGTCCTGGGCCTGGAGAAGTTCGGCCCGGTCCACAACCGCGGTTCCAGCCACGGCGGTTCGCGCGTCACCCGGCAGTCGTACTTCGAGGACCCGGCGTACGTGCCGCTGCTGCTGCGCGCCTACGAGCTGTACGAGGAGCTGGAACGGGCCACCGGCCGGGACATCGCGATCCTGTCGGGCGGCGTGATGGTCGGTCCGCCAAAGTCCCGGACCGTCTCCGGCGCACTGCGCTCGGCCACCGAGTGGGACCTGCCCCACGAGATGCTGGACGCGAAGGAGATCCGCCGCCGCTTTCCCACGCTCAACCCGTACGACGACGAAGTCGCCCTGTACGAGGAGAAGGCGGGCCTGGTCCGGCCCGAGAACATGGTCGCCGCGCACCTCCAGCTGGCCACCCGGCAGGGCGCCGACCTGCACTACGAGGAACCGGTGCTGCGCTGGGAACCGTACCGGGACGGCGTGCGCGTCCATACTGCCGAGAACACCTACACGGCCGGGCAACTGGTGATCTGCCCCGGTGCCTGGGCGCCGCAGCTGCTCACCGACCTCGGGGTGCCGTTCACCATCGAGCGGCAGGTCATGTACTGGTTCCAGCCGAGGGGCGGCACCGAGCCGTTCCGCCCCGAGAACCACCCGGTCTACATCTGGGAGGACGCGGCCGGTGTCCAGGTCTACGGCTTCCCGGCCATCGACGGCCCGGACCTGGGCGCCAAGGTCGCCTTCTTCCGGAAGGGGCGGGTGACGGCTCCGGAGACCATCGACCGGACGGTCCACGAGGACGAGATCCGGGCCATGGCGGACCACATGTCCCGCTGCGTCCCGGACCTGCCCGGCACCTTCCTCAAGGCCGCCACCTGCATGTACTCCAACACCCCGGACGAACACTTCGTGCTCGCCCGCCACCCCGCGCACCCCGAGTCGGTGACCGTCGCCTGCGGTTTCTCCGGGCACGGGTTCAAGTTCGTACCGGTCGTCGGCGAGATCCTGGCCGACCTGGCGCTGACCGGTTCCACCGCGCATCCCATCGGCCTGTTCGACCCCGCCCGCCCCCACTCCCGACCTCGGTCGAGCGGGGGGACCCCCACAGCCGCCGCGCCCGCCTGAGGAGCCCGCCCGTGACGACGACCCCGATCTCCCCGAGCCCGGTCTCCCCGAGCCTCATCGCGACGCTGCCGGGTCACTACTACACCAACCCGGAGATCTTCCGGCAGGAGCAGGAGAAGATCTTCGAGTCCCTGTGGTTCTGCGCTGTCCGCTCCGCCGACCTGGACAGGCCGGGCGCCTTCCGCACGGTTCAGGTGGGCCGCGAGAACGTCCTCATCACCCGGACCCGCACCGGCGAGCTGCGTGCCTTCCTCAATGTGTGCCGGCATCGCGGGGCGCGGCTGTGCACCGAGGAGTCCGGCGAGGTGCGGCGCAATCTGCAATGCCCGTATCACGCATGGACGTACGACCTTGACGGCAAGTTGATCGCCGCACCCAACTTGATCAAGATGCCCGACGTTGATCGAGTCGAGTACGGGTTGATCAAGGTGGCTCTGCGCGAGTGGCTGGGCTACGCCTGGGTGTGCCTTTCCGACGAGCCGCCCTCCTTCAAGGACACGGTGACGTACGCGGCCGTGGAACGCCTCGGCGACGCCGCCGCCATCGAGCACTACGGAACCGAGAGGCTCGCCCTCGGCAAGCGCGTCACCTACGACGTGCGGGCCAACTGGAAACTGATCGTCGAGAACTTCATGGAGTGCTACCACTGCGCGACGATCCACCCCGAACTCACCGAGGTGCTCCCGGAGTTCGCCGACGGCTACGCGGCCCAGTACTACGTGGGCCACGGCGCCGAGTTCGGCGAGGAGATCAGGGGCTTCACGGTGGACGGCAGCGCGGGCTTCGGCAAGCTCCCCGAGGTCACCGCCGACCAGGACCGCCGCTACTACGCGATCACGGTCAAGCCGACCGTGTTCGTCAACCTCGTCCCCGACCACGTGATCCTGCACCGCATGTTCCCGCTGGCCGAGGACCGCACGGTGGTGGAGTGCGACTGGCTGTACGCACCGGAGGTGGTGGCCTCGGGCGCGGACGTGTCGAAGTCCGTGGAGCTGTTCCACCGCGTCAACGTCCAGGACTTCGAGGCCTGCGAGCGCACTCAGCCGGCGATGTCCTCGCGCGCGTACCGCACCGGCGGGGTGCTGGTCCCGAACGAGCACCACATCGGGATCTTCCACGAGTGGCTCCTGGAGCGGCTGGGGGACTCCCATGCCTGACCTGTTCATCGACGGTGAGTGGCGGGGCGCCCTGGACGAGCGCACCCGGGAGATCCGCTGTCCCGCCGACGGTTCCCTGGTCGGGGTCGTGGACGAGGCCGGCGGCAAGGACACCGTGGAGGCCGTCGCGGCGGCGAGGCGGGCCTTCGACACCGGCCCCTGGCCGCACACACCGGCCGCCGAGCGCGGTGACCTGCTCCTGCGGGTCGCCGGTCTCCTCGCCCGGGACAAGGACGCCCTGGCCCGCGCCGAGTCCCTGGACACGGGCAAGCGGCTGGTGGAGAGCGCGTACGACATGGACGATGTCGTCAACTGCTTCCGCTACTTCGGGCGGCTGGTCGCGAGCGAGACCGGCCGGGTGATCGACACCGGGCGGCCGGACGTCGACAGCCGGGTGGTGTACGAGCCGGTCGGCGTCTGCGCCCTCATCACGCCCTGGAACTACCCGCTGTTGCAGACCGCGTGGAAGGTCGCCCCCGCGCTCGCGGCCGGCAACACCTTCGTGCTGAAGCCGAGCGAGCTGACCCCGCACACCGCGATCCACCTGGTCCGGCTGCTGGCGGAGGCGGGGCTGCCGCCGGGCGTGGCCAATCTGGTGCTGGGCGCCGGTCCGGAGGCGGGCGCCCCGCTGGGCGACCATCCGGACGTCGACCTGGTCTCCTTCACCGGCGGTCTACAGACCGGCCGCCGGCTGATGGCGGCGGCGGCCGGCACGGTGAAGAAGGTCGCGCTCGAACTCGGCGGGAAGAACCCCAACATCGTCTTCGCGGACGCCGACTTCGAGGCGGCGGTCGACATGGCGCTGACCGCCGTCTTCCTGCACTCCGGGCAGGTGTGTTCCGCCGGGGCCCGGCTGCTGGTCGAGGACGCGCTGCACGACCGGTTCGTGGACGAGGTCGTACGGCGGGCGCGGCTGATCCGGCTCGGCGGGCCGTTCGACGAACGGGCGCGGACCGGGCCGCTGATCTCGGCGGCACACCGGGCCGAGGTCGAGGCCTATGTCGCGCGGGGGCTCGCGGAGGGGGCGGTGCTGCGCTGCGGCGGCGCCCGGCCCGCCGGCCCCGGCTACGACGAGGGCTTCTACTACCTGCCGACCGTCCTGGACGAGTGCACGAGCACCATGTCGGTCGTCCAGGAGGAGTCCTTCGGGCCGGTGCTGACCGTCGAACGGTTCGCCGGCGAGGAGGAGGCCGTCCGGCTCGCCGACGACACGGTCTACGGCCTCGCGGGCGCCGTGTGGACCGGCGACGAGGCCCGGGCCGCGCGGGTCGCGGGGCGGCTGCGGCTCGGCACGGTCTGGATCAACGACTACCACCCGTACGTGCCGCAGGCCGAGTGGGGTGGTTACAAGCAGTCCGGGTTCGGGCGCGAACTCGGACCGGCGGGGCTCGCCGAGTACCGCGAGACGAAGCACATCTGGCGCAACACCGCGCCGGTACGGCAGGGCTGGTTCGACTGACAGCCAGAGGAGTCCGCTCATGACGTCCACCGAGCAATCGCCAGGCCCGCACCACCACGACGACACCGAACTCGCCGAGTTCGGCTACAAGCCAGAACTCAGGCGCACCCTCGGCCACTTCCACACCTTCGCCGCCGGGATCAGCTACATCTCGATCCTTACCGGCACCTTCCAGCTGTTCTACTTCGGCTACGGCAGCGGCGGCCCCGCCTACTGGTGGTCGTGGCCGATGGTGTTCGTCGGCCAGTTCATGGTGGCCCTGTGCTTCGCCGAACTGGCCGCCCGTTATCCGGTGGCCGGCTCGGTCTACAACTGGTCGAAGAAGATCGGCAATCCGCATCTCGGCTGGCTCGCCGGGTGGATGATGTTGATCGCGTCCATCGTGTCCATCTCGGCGGTCGCGCTGGCCTATCAGCTGACGCTGCCGCAGATCTCCTCCGTGTTCCAGTTCGTCGGGGACGGCACGGGCCGGTACGACGTGGCGACCAACGCGGTCGTCCTCGCGGCCGTGTTGATCCTGTTCACGACGCTGGTCAACGCGTTCGGCGTCAAGTTGATGGCCATGATCAACACGGCGGGCGTCTTCATCGAGTTGATCGCGACCGTTGTATTGATCATCCTCTTCGCCGTCCACATCACCCGTGGTCCTCAAGTCGTCATGCAGACGAACCACACGGGATCGGGTTACTCAACGGGTTACCTCGGCGCCTTCCTGGTGGCCTCGCTGGCGTCCGCGTACGTCATGTACGGCTTCGACACGGCCTCCTCGCTCGGCGAGGAGTGCCTGGACCCGTCCCGGAACGCCCCGCGCGCGATCATCCGCGCGATCGTCGCCTCGTTCGTCCTGGGCGGCCTGGTGCTGCTGCTGGCGCTCATGAGCGTCTCCAGCCTCAAGGGCGACAAGCTGTCCACCGACGGCCTCCAGTACGTCGTGCTCGACGTGCTCGGTCCGACGGCGGGCAAGGCGATGCTGTGGTGCGTACTGATCGCGGTCACGGTGTGCGCGCTGGCCGTGCACACGGCGGCGATCCGGCTGGCGTTCGCGATGGCCCGGGACAACAACCTGCCCGCGTCCTCGCTGATGGCCAGGGTCAGCCCGCGTTTCCAGACCCCGGTCCTGCCGGCCGTGATCATCGGCGTGCTGGCGCTGGCGATCCTCGTGGTCAACATCCGCCAGCCGCAGATCTTCACGGTCGTCACCAGCATCGGCATCATCATGATCTACCTCGCCTACCTGGGCGTCACCGGGCCGATGCTGGTGGCCCGGCTGCGCGGCAGGTGGCAGCCCGCGGGCGAGGGCAGGTTCTCGCTGGGCCGCTGGGGACTGCTCGTCAACATCGTCGCGGTGCTCTGGGGCGCGGCGATGACGGTCAACCTGATCTGGCCGCGCGCCGCGGTCTACAACGCGTCCGCGCCGTACCACTGGTACCTGCGCTGGGGCGCGGTCCTCTTCGTCGCGGTCATCGCGGGCGGCGGCTTCGCCTACTACTGGTTCGTCCAACGGCACCGCACCGGCGTCCTCGCCGAGCACCGCCTGGACGCCTCGGCAGCCGCCCCGGCCCCTCTCCTCACCGCCCCCGCGGCCGAGTGATCCCGCCCGATTCCGGCTGACCAGGAGGTCACATGAGCATTGATGAGTTCGACTACGTCGTGGTCGGTGGCGGCACCGCGGGCAATGTCGTGGCCGCCCGGCTCTCCGAGGACCCCTCGGTGACGGTGTGCGTGCTGGAGGCGGGCCCCAGCGACGTCGGCGACGGCGACGTCCTCAAACTGGAGCGCTGGATGGGGCTGCTGGAGTCCGGATACGACTGGGACTACCCGGTCGAGCCGCAGGCCAGCGGCAACAGTTTTATGCGGCACGCGCGCGCGAAGGTGCTGGGCGGCTGCTCGTCGCACAACTCCTGTATCGCCTTCTGGGCGCCCGCGGAGGACCTGGACGACTGGGCGGCCCAGGGCTGTACGGGCTGGAGCGCGGCCGACCTGTTCCCGCTGTACCGGCGGATGGAGAACAACGACGCGCCCGGCGACCACCACGGCCGCACCGGCCCGGTGAAACTGCGCACGCTGAAGGGCGGGGACCCGTGCGGCGCCGCCCTCCTGGAGGCATGTGCGCAGGCCGGCATACCGACGGTCCCGTTCAACACCGGGAAGACGGTGGTGCGCGGGGCCAACTGGTTCCAGATCAACTCCGACGAGAACAACATCCGCCAGTCCTCGTCCGTCGCCTATCTCCACCCCGTCCTCGGCAAACGTCCGAATCTGGACGTCCGGACCGGGGTGCGGGCCAAGAAGCTGGTGCTGGAGGGGCGGCGGTGCGTGGGCGCCGAGTACCTGGACCCCGACCTGGTGCACACGCGCACGGTACGGGCCCGGCGCGAGGTGATCGTCTCCTGCGGCTCGATCGACTCCCCCAAGCTGCTGATGCTGTCCGGCATCGGCCCCGCCGGGCATCTGCGCGAGGTCGGCGTCGAGGTGGTCGTGGACTCCCCGGGCGTCGGCGAGAACCTCCAGGACCACCCCGAGGGCGTGATCATGTGGGAGGCGAGGCAGCCGATGACCACCACGTCCAGCCAGTGGTGGGAGGCGGGCGTCTTCTACGACACCGAGCCCGGCCTGGACCGACCCGATCTGATGTTCCACTACGGGTCCGTGCCGTTCGACATGAACACCGCGCGCTGGGGCTACCCGACCTCGGAGAACGCCTTCTGCCTGACCCCCAACGTGACGAAGGCGAAGTCGCGCGGCACGGTACGGCTGCGGACGCGGGACTACCGGGACAAGCCGAAGGTGGACCCGCGGTACTTCACGCACGAGCACGATGTGCGGGTGATGACGTACGGCCTGAAGCTGGCCCGGCGCATCGCAGCCCAGCCGGCGCTGAGCGGCTGGGCGGGCGCCGAGCTGGCGCCGGGGCCGGACGTCCGCACGGACGACGAGTTGCTGGACTACATCCACAAGACGCACAACACCGTCTACCACCCGTCGTGCACCGTGAAGATGGGCGCCGACGACGACCCCTCGGCCCCGCTCGACGCGCGGCTGCGGGTCAAGGGGGTCGAGGGGCTGCGGGTCGCCGACGGGTCGGTGATGCCCGACCTGATCGCCGTCAACCCGTGCATCACGACGATGGTGATCGGCGAGAAGTGTGCCGACCTGATCAAGGAGGATGCTTGATCAATGGATCGGTCAACCCATTGATCAAGCCGGCTTCTTGTACATCCTCGTCGCCGTGATCTCGCTGTGCACCGCCTCCCCGGCCTGGGGCTGCTGGGGCAGCCCGGGCCGGAGGTGTTCCTCCACGCTGATGTACTTCAGGCCCGCCCGCAGGTCGGCGTCGTTGCGCAGGCGGATGACCAGCGGGAACTCGGCGAGGGCGGTCGTGTCGAACAGGCCGGTGGTGTAGAGCAGCTGGACGCCCAGCGCGTCGGACACCGCTCGCTGGAGTTCGAGCAGATAGGTCGCGTTGGCGCGGCCGATCGGGTTGTCCAGGAACAGCGTGCCCGCGTGCCGGTGCTTGTCCCGGCCCCGGTCGTTCGAGCGCAGCGCGGCCATCGTGCAGTACAGGGCGATGGCCGCCGTGAGCAGCTGACCGCCGGAGAAGACGTCGCCCATCTGGCCGACGGGCACGCGCTCGGCGCGCAGGACGGCGTCGGGCTTGAGGATCTCGACGGCCACGCCCTTCGGTTGCAGGGCCGCCGCGACGCCGCGCAGCAGCAGGGACATGCCGTCGCGGCGCAGGTCGGAGTTCTTCTTGACGGCAGCGCGCGTGGCCTCGTCGATGACCTCGCCGAGCCGTTCGGTGAGCGTGGCGTGGTCGGGCTCCTCGAAGCGGATGCGCAGGAACTCCTGGCCGGACCACTCGCCGAGCCCCTCCGGCAGCCGGGAGAGCCGCTGGGCGGAGCGCAGGGTGGCGAGCGCCGACTCCACGAGTCCGCGCAGCCGGTCCACGATCGAGTCGCGGTTGCGCTCCAGCTGGGCCAGCTCGTCCGTCAGGACGCGCAGCCGGGGCGCGAAGGCGTCCGCCCACTTCTGGGCGTGCTCGGGCAGCGCGGAGGCGGGCAGTTCGCGGATCTGCTGCCGGGCGGGGGTGCGGACCTGCTCGTAGCGCGTGGAGTTGGCGTGCCGGACGAGGACGTCGCTCGCCTCGCGCACGGCCGCCTCGGCGGCGGACAGGTCGGCGGCGCAGCCCCGCAGCGAACGGCGGGCCTCGGCGGCGGAGTGCCGGGCCTCCTCCAGGGTGCCGGGGTACGGCTCCGGCTCCTCCTGATCGTCCTCGGGGGTGTGCTCGCGCAGCAGGTCGCGGAGCATGGCGGCGATCTCGTCGAAGCCGCCGGCCGCGTCCTCGGCGGCGCGGTGGGCGTCCAGCAGCTCCGCGTGGGCCTCGCGGGCCTCGGCCAGGGCGTCGGTGCGGGCGGCGAGTTCGGCCGTGGCGGTGCGCAGCAGCGCCTGGGCGTGCTCGGCGTCGCGCGGGACGAGTTCCTCGGGCAGCTCGGTGTGCGCCTCGCCGTCCTCGGGCGCGTGCCGCTCGGCCTCGCCGCGCAGCCGGCCGAGTTGCTCGCTCGCGGTCGACATACGGGTCTCCAGGAGCTGCACCAGTTCCTCCGCGCGCGCGGCGGCGGCCTGCCGGGAGGGCCCGTCGGCGCCGTCGGGCGACTGGAGCAGTTGCTCGGCGCGGGTACGGACCTTGTTGCTGAGCCGGTCCAGTTCGGCGCGGGCGGCGCTCTCGTCGCTCTCCGCGCGGGCCTGCTCGGCGCGCAGGTCGGCGCCGACGCCGACCTTCTCGTACACCTGGGAGGCGGCCCGGTAGGCCTCGCGGAGGGCGGGCAGGGACGCCTTCGGGGCGTCAGAGTCCTCGACGGGTACGTCGTCGGGGGCGCCGGCGATCTCGGCGCGCTCGGCGCGCAGGGCGCGGGCGGTGCGGCGGGCGTCGTCGGCGGCGCGCTGGGCGGCGCGGCGGTCCTCGTCGGCGGCGCGGGCGCGGTCCAGGCAGGTCTGCGCGCGGGCCTCGGACTCGGCGGCCTCGTCGGCGAGTTCACGCAGTTTCGCCTGCCAGCCGGCGCGCTCGCGGAGCCGGAAGGCGAGGCCGGCGAGGGCGTCGGCGGCGCGGCGGGCCTTCTGCGCGGCCTCCTGCCGCTCGTCGCGGAGCTGGGCGGCCTCGGCGGCGGACTCGTCGGCCTCCGCGCGCACGGCACGTGCCTCGGCGAGTTCCGCCTCGGCCTCCTCGGCGAAGGCGCGGGCCTCCTCGGCGGCCCGGGCCAGCTCGGTGAGGCGCCCGGCGGGGCATCCGGTGCGCCAGGAGGCGAGCCGCGCGGCCAGTTCACGGTCCTTGCCGAGGCGGGCGGCTAGGGCGCGGATCTCCTCGTCGCGTGCGGTGGCCCGCGCGCGCAGTGCCTGACGTTCCTCGTCGGCCGCGTGCTCGTCGTGCATGGCCGGGTTCGGCGGCACGAGGAACACGTCACCGGAGGTGCTGCCTACGGCGGGCGGCGGGGCGAGCAGCGCGGCGGCGGTACCGACGGCCACGGCGGAGCGGGGCAGCAGGGCGGCGTCACCGAGGGCCTCACGGGCACGCGCGTGCGTGTCGGGGTCGGTGATGATCACGCCGTCGACCAGTTCGGGGCGGGCGGCGAGCACACGCGCGTGGTCGGCGGGGTCGACGGCCTGTGCCAGGTAGCGCCAGCCGGGCAGCGCCGGGATGCCGTGTTCGCCGAGGAACTCGACGGTGGCCAGCACGTCCGGGCCGGGTGGCAGCAGCCCGCCGTCACCGAGGGCGCCGAGGATGCGGGCGTCGTCGGCGGCGGCCGTACGCAGGTCGAACAGGTGCCGTTCGGCGGTGGACACGGCGTCGTCGAGGAGTTCGCGCAACTCGTCGGCGAAGCGGTCGAGTTCCTCGGGGGTGAGAGCGCTGGGGGCGGCGTCGGCGGCCGGTGCGCGCCTGCTGTCGGCTTCCTCCGTCCGGGGGGCGGGCACCCGTGCCGTCACGGACGCGCCCGGCAGGCTCAGCAGTTCCGCGAGCCGTTCCTCGGCGGCCAGCGACTCGGCGAGGCGCCGCTCGGCCTCGTGGGCGCGCTCGGCGGCGGTCGCCGCGTCCGCCGCGCGGGCCGCCGTCAGCTCCGCGCGGGACTCGGCGGAGGCCGCCTCACGCGCGTGCTCGGTGGCCTTGCGGGCGGCCTCGCGGGCCGCGTCCCAGGCGGCCACGGCGGTCTTCTCGGCGTCGCTGGCGGCGAGCGCGGCCCGCGCCGGGTCGGCGTCCGGGGCGCTGTCGTCCAGCCAGCCCGCGCGAACGGCCTCAGCGGTCTCCTGCTCGACCTCGGCGAGGCGCTGGCGCAGGTGCCCGGCCTCGCTGCGGGCCCGCTGCGCCTCGGTGGCGGCGGCGGTGGAGTCCCGGTAGGCGGAGTCGCTGACGTCCTGGAGCGCCGCGGAGCGCTCCTCCTCCTCGTTGGCGAGGGCCTCGGCGCTCTCGGCGGCGGTGTGCAGGGCCCGTACGAGGTCCACGGCGGCCTTGGCGCGGGCGGCGAGCGCGGGGGCGGCGTCCCGCTCGGCCTCCTGGATGGCGGCGGACACGCGGGCGACGCGGTCGGCGGCGGCCCGGTGGCGCAGCACCGCCTCGGCGGCCTGCCAGGCGGAGTGCAGGGTGCGGGCGTCGGCCAGCTCGCGTTTTTGCGCGGCGGCGGACTTCTCGGCGGCGGCCAGCGCCAGGGAGGCGTGCCGGTAGGCGAGTTCGGCGGCGATGAGGGCGCTGCGCTCGCGGGCGCCCTCGGAGTGCGTGACGGCGTACGCGGCGGCCGTGACCCGCTGGGCGAGGTCGGCGGCCCGGACCCGCTCTCGCACGGCCCGCGCGGACAGCCGCCGGGCCAGTGTCCGGGTGCGGCGCTCGGCGCCCGCGTGGATGTCACGCGCGCGTGAACGCGCCTCGGCGGCCTCCACGATCCGGCCGAGCAGGTCGACCGAGCCGGCGGTGAAGTCCCGTTCGGCGATCAGCTCGGCGCGCCGGCCGAGCTTGTTGCCGAAGCCGCTGACGAGGTCGGCGAGGCCGTCGGTGTCGCGGGTGTCGGTGACGGCGCGCAGCAGCAGGTCGGTGAAGTCGGAGTCCTTCTTGACGGCGAAGAGGCCGGCCGCCTCGCCCTCGTCGGCGTTCATCTCGCGCTGGTAGCGGAAGAGTTCGGGGTCGAGGCCGAGGTCGCCGAGGTGCTCGGTCCAGCGCTCGTGGATCTCCTCCCAGTGCACCTCCAGGTGCGGGTAGACCTTGCCGGCCTCCATGAGGGCGTCGCGGAAGCCCTTCATGGTGCGGCGGCGGCCGTGCGCGCCGGAGGTGCCCTCGGCGGGCGGCCGTACGGCGGTGGACTCGGCGACGGGCAGGTTGTCCAGGCTGAGGCCGGGGCCGGGCCGGAAGGAGTACCAGGCCTCGGCGAACTTGCGCGGGTCGTTGGAGACCTGCCGGCCGCGCCACTCGCTGACCTTGCCGACGACCACGCACTCGCCGGTCAGCACATGCTGCCACTCCAGGGCCACATGACCGCAGTCGTCGGCGAGCAGGAACTTGCGCAGCACGCCGGAGCTGGCGCCGCCGAGGGTGTTGCGGTGGCCCGGCAGCATCACCGAGAAGATCAGCTTGAGCAGGACGGACTTGCCGCCGCCGTTCTCCAGGAACAGCACGCCCGCGGGCGCGGGCCGGCGCGGCGGTCCGGACGGCTCCTCCTCGAAGAACTCCACCTGCGTGGGCGCCGGGTCGGGCACGGGCTCGCCGACACCCCGCAGGTCGAGCACGGTGTCGGCGTAGCGCGCACCGGCGGGACCGATGGAGTAGAGGCGGACCCGGGACAGCTCGTACATGGCGGACTCTCGTAAGTCTGGTGAAAGGTGCGGTGGTTCAGGAGGGTCTGGAGCTACGGGAGCTTCAGCGCGTCAGGAGTGGAACGGCAGTCCGGCGTCGGGCACCAGGTCCAGGTCGTCGGTGTCCTGGGCGGGCAGCAGGGTGGCCGCGCCGTCGGTGACCGGGACGATGCCCAGCTCCAGCAGTTCGGCCAGGGCGGAGCTGCCGGCCATGTCGCGGACCTGGAGCTGATAGCGGGCCGTGGTGCGGTACGTGCCGCCGTTGTCGTCGCCGGTGCGCTGGAGGAAGCCCGAGTCGGTGAGGAAGGCCATGGCCTTCGCCACGATGCCGGTGGTGGAGGCGGCCGGCCGGCGGGCGTCCTTGGTGGCGCCGGTGGCGCTGCGTCTGGCCCAGATCCGCCAGGCCGCCTCCAGTCCGGGCGCGTCGGTCGCCGGGTCGGTGTTCTGGCCCTGCTCCTCGGCGCGCTCCTCCAGGCGGCGGCAGGCCTGCCGGACGAAGGCGTCGACGCCGTTGACGGTGACCCGGCCGATGTAGGAGTCGTCGGCCAGGTCCTCCGGGCGCGGGAACGCCAGCGCGGCGACCGCGAGATGGGCGAGTCCGTGCAGGAAGCGGTCGCCGGAGTCGGCGGCGGTGCGACGCGCGTAGTCCCCCATGCGGACGGCGAACACCGAGTCCTCGGCGGCGGTCACGGCCATCCCCGCGCGCGGGGACACCTCCAGCACGACGAGTCCCAGACCGGCGGCGACGGCGTCGGCGAGCCGGGCGAACGCCGGGTCGTCGCGGTGGCGGCGCAGCAGCTCGGTGTACTCCTGGTCGCGTGCGGGCGCCAGCTTGGGCTGGAGCCCGAAGGCGACGAGCCGCGCCGCGTCGGCGGCGTCGGCGGGGGTGACGGCGGAGCCCGCCGGTGCGGCGGCAGGCTCGGGTTCACTCCGGTCGACGTGCTCGGTCACGGGTTCGGCTCCTTGTCGTGCTCTTGTCCACTCATGCTGCTTCCGTCCGGTCCGCGGCCATCCCCGCCGCGTCGAGGAGGGCGGTGCCCACGATCAGGTCCGCCCCGCCGAACTCGGGATCGTCCAGCTCGGTCCCGTCGTCCACGGCGAACAGCAGCTTCTCCTCGCCCTGCCGGTAGGCGGTGCCGACGGCCGGGCTGGCCGCGTGGACCGCCAACAGCGCCACCAGATACGCGAGGTCGGGGTCACCGGTCCGCCGGGCCTCGGCCAGCAGCCCGGACAGTCTCCTCGGGGCGTCTGCCGGCAGATCCAGCAGTTCCATCGCCGCGGCCAGCTGTTCCTCGCTGAACCGGCTGTCGTCCGGCGTCGCGATCAGATCCGGCTCGGGCATCTCCGCGCCCAGGTGCTCCCGCTCCACGGGCGGGGTCAGGAGTATGTCCACGAGGTCCCCGACCCGGACGGACACCGGCGTGCGCAGTCCCGTGCCGCGCGCGAAGAAGGCGTCGGTGACCCGGATCGCCTGCTCCAGGGGCAGCGGCAGGACGGGGGCGACGAGATGGCCGTAGAGGTCGATCCCGGACGCCGTCGCCGGCGTGGCGAAGGCCTGCCGGTCCTGTTCGGCGCGGAACAGCGGGCCCGCCTCCAGCAGGCGCGACTGGAGCTGGGTGTGGCGCCGGATGCAGTCCTTGACGATGTCGACCAGTTCGGCGGCGCGGCGCTTGTGTTCGGGGTCCTCGGTCTCGTCGCGGGCCTTGCGGATGTTGGTCAGGATCGCGTTCTCGTGGCGGTACCGCTCGGCCACGTGGTCCAGCGCCTCGGCGATCATGTCGGGGACGGCGTTGAGCCAGTCGACCGCGCGGACGTTGCGCCGGGTGGCCTCCAGGGCCCGGCGGAGCGTCTCGGAGTACTGGACCGTGCGGTAGCGTGCCTGCTCGGCGGCGAGCTGGGCGTCGGCGAGCCGGCCGCGGTTGATCAGCACCTCCAGCTTGACCTCGGCGGCGATCTGGGCGCTGGTGACGTCGGTGTCGAGGGCGCCGACCAGGACGTTGACCGCCTCGTCCGTCGTCCGCAGGTACACCGTGCCGCCGGGGCCGGGGACCTCCTCGATCAGCTTGAAGTCGTAGTCACGGCGGACGTACGTGCCGTCCGGCGCGAACGTGCCGTAGACCGCGCGGAAGCCGCGGTCCACGCTGCCGACGTTGATCAGGTTCTCCAGGACCCAGCGGGCCACGCGCTCGTGTTCGGCGGTGGGCCGGCGCGGGGCCTGGGCGGCGATGCGCGGGATCAGCCGGGCCACGATCTGCTCGTGGTCGGCGCCGGTGTCGAAGTCCATGTTCAGCGTGACCAGGTCGATGGCGGCCAGCGCCACCTCGGCCATCCCGTACACCGAGTACTCGCCGGCCAGGTTGGCCTTGCGCGCGTCCAGGTCGTGCAGCGGCGCTGTGCAGGCGAGCGCGCGCAGCCGACGCGCCAGCCCCTCGTCGGCGGCCGGGCCCGGAGCCGGGCGCGGCCCCGCGCTGAGCTGGGGCGGAACACGGTCCGTCGATGCAGGCGAAGTCACGGTGCACAGACTAGGTCCTGGTTCTGACATCAGCCCAAACGAAGGCACCGCGCCGGGCGAGCCCGCCCAGGGCCAGGCGTTCGCCTAGGGCGCGCTTTCCTCGCCGACCCTGCGCCGGTACACCTCGACGACCCGCTCCAGCGAGTCCGCGAGATAGGTCTCCAGCAGCCGTTCCGCGCCGCGCCGGTTCCCGGCCTGGAGCGCCTGGAGGATCTGGGCGTTGCGGGCGAGGTACGGCTCGTGCAGCCGGCGCGGGTTGTCCACGACGTGGAAGGCCAGGCGCAGCTCGGCGAACACGCTGCGCATCAGCTCGTCGGTGCGTTCGCTGCCGGCGAGGGCGACCAGTTCGCGGTGGAAGTGGATGTTGGCCGTACCCAGCCCTTTCCAGTCATTCTCCGCCGCCGCCGTACGGCCCTCCTCGACCGCCGCGATCAGCCCGCCCAGCCGGTACGGCGGTTCGCCCAGCCCCCGGACGACGGCGCACTCGACGAGGGAGCGCGTGCGGTAGATGTCCTCCACGTCCTCGACGGTCAGGACCCGGACGAACACACCGCGGTTGAGTTCGTGGATCAGCAGGCGCTCGTGGGTGAGCAGCCGGAACGCCTCGCGCAGGGTGTTGCGGGAGACACCGAGCGCCCCACCGATGCTGTCCTCGGACAGCCGGGTGCCGGGCGGGAAGTAGCCCTCGGAGATGCGGCTTCTGAGGATGTCCGAAACCCGCTCCGCGGTGCTGGTACGGCCCAGAAGGACACGGTCACCGGCCAGTCCCGTCAGCTGCTCTGCCATGCCCGGAATTCAATCGCAGACACCGGAACGAAACAACATGGGTATTGAAGGATCGTTGAACGATCCTCTACGGTGCTCCGCACGGCTCACTTCCCAGCACCCTCCGTCCCTCTTCTGCGAGGTGCCCATGAGCACGACCCCACCGCCCCAGCCCGCGCGCACCGACGTACGCCCGGGACCGGCCGAACACACCGCCGAGGACGGCGCGTTCGCCTGGCTGCACGCCCTCGGCCCGCGCGGCCGACGCGCGTTCGCTGGCGCTTTCGGCGGATATGCCCTGGATTCGTACGACTACTTCACCCTGCCGCTGAGCATGGTGGCGCTCTCGGCGTACTTCGGCCTCACCAGCGGCCAGACCGGCCTGTTCACCACCGTCACGCTGGTGGTCTCGGCGGTCGGCGGCGCCGCCGCGGGCGTGATCGCGGACCGGGTGGGCCGCGTCCGGGCCCTGATGATCACGGTGATCACCTACGCCGTCTTCACCGTCGCCTGCGGCTTCGCGCCCACCTACGAGACCCTGCTGGTCTTCCGCGCCCTCCAGGGCCTCGGCTTCGGCGGCGAGTGGGCCGTCGGCGCGATCCTGGTCGCCGAGTACGCGAGCGCACGCCACCGGGGCCGTACGCTCGGCGCGATCCAGAGCTCCTGGGCGGTCGGCTGGGGACTGGCGGCGGTCGTCTACACGCTGGTGTTCTCCTTCGCCGACGACGACCTCGCCTGGCGGGTGATGTTCTGGACCGGCGCGCTGCCGGCGCTGCTCGTGGTCTGGCTGCGCCGCACGGTGCACGACGCCCCCACGGCGACGGCGGCCCGCGAACAGGACCCGCGCCGGGGCTCCTTCGCCGCGATCTTCCGGCCGGCCGGCCGGGACGGCTCCCCGGGCCTGCTGCGCACCACGGTCTTCGCGAGTCTGCTGTCCACGGGCGTACAGGGCGGCTACTACACGCTGGCGACCTGGGTGCCGACGTATCTGAAGTCCGACCGCGGTCTGTCGGTCGTCGGCACCGGCGGCTATCTGACCTTCCTGATCTCCGGGGCCTTCCTCGGCTACCTGACCGGCGGCCACCTCACCGACCGGCTCGGCCGGCGGAACAACATCTGGCTGTTCGCCCTGTTGTCCGCCCTGTGCATCCTGGCGTACGCGAACATCCCGAGCGGCGCCAACACCCTGCTGCTGGTGCTCGGTTTCCCGCTCGGCTTCTGCATGTCGGCCATCTTCAGCGGCTTCGGCTCCTACTTGAGCGAGCTGTACCCGACGGCGGTGCGCGGCACCGGGCAGGGCTTCACGTACAACACGGGCCGCGCGGTGGGCGCGGTGTTCCCGACCCTGGTGGGCTTCCTGGCGGACAGCTGGGGCGTCGGCGGCGCGCTGGTCTTCGGCGCGATCGGCTACGGCCTCGCCGCGCTGGCGCTGCTCGGGCTGCCGGAGACGCGCGGGAAGGAGCTGGCGTGACGCGGGTGAACCGTACCGAGGACCGTCCCGTCATCACGGCCGACGCGCACGCGGACGCGTGGAGTCCGAAAACCGCGCGGGCCCGCTTCCGCGAGGGCCTGGCCGGGCCGACCGCCGGGGTCGCGGCGGGCCACACGCAGGCCAACCTGATCGCGGTGCCCGCCGACTGGGCCTATGACACGCTGCTGTTCTGCCAGCGCAACCCCAAGCCCTGTCCCGTGCTCGACGTGACGGATGCCGGCTCCCCGACGACCGTCCTCGCCGAAGGCGCCGACCTGCGCACCGATCTGCCGCGCTACCGGGTGTGGCAGGACGGCGAGCTGGTGGACGAACCCACGGACGCGCGCGCGTACTGGCGGGACGACCTCGTGTCGTTCCTGCTCGGGTGCAGCTTCACCTTCGAGTGGGCGCTGGCCCGGGCGGGCGTGCCGATCCGGCACGTCGAGCAGGGCCGGAACGTGCCGATGTACGTGACCAGCCGGGCCTGCCGGGCGGCGGGCCGGCTGCGCGGGCCGATGGTGGTGTCCATGCGGCCGGTGCCGCCCGAGCGTCTGGGCGCGGCGATCCGGGAGAGCAGCCTGCTGCCGGCCGTGCACGGCGGTCCGGTGCACTGCGGGGACCCGACGGCCCTCGGCATCGAGGACCTCGGCCGGCCCGACTTCGGCGACCCGGTGACCGTCGCCGACGGCGACATCCCGGTGTTCTGGGCCTGCGGGGTGACCCCGCAGGCGGCCGTGATGGCCTCCCGGCCGCCGTTCGCGATCACACACGCGCCGGGCCAGATGTTCCTGACCGACGCACGGGACGAGCAGTACCGGCTGATGGGCGTCGACTGAGCCCGGCCGGCCGGGCAGCACACACAGAGAAACCCCCGAAGAGAACCGGAGACGCGAGAACGCCATGACCGCGATCGATCTGAACGCCGACCTGGGCGAGGGCTTCGGCCGCTGGCGGCTGACCGACGACGAACAGCTGCTGTCCGTCGTCACCAGCGCCAACGTGGCGTGCGGCTTCCACGCCGGGGACGCGGCCACCATGCGCCGGGTGTGCGAACTGGCGGCCGAGCGCGGGGTGACGATCGGCGCGCAGGTCTCGTACCGGGACCTGGCCGGTTTCGGGCGGCGCGCGATAGATGTGCCGCCCGCCGAGCTGGCGGCCGAAGTGGCCTACCAGATCGGCGCCTTGGAGGTGTTCGCGCGGGCGGCGGGGGCGCGTGTGGCGTACGTCAAGCCGCACGGCGCGCTCTACAACCGGGTCGTGCACGACGAGGAGCAGGCCCGCGCGGTGATCGAGGGCGTGCGTCTTGCGGGCGCCTCGCTGCCCGTACTGGGCCTGCCCGGCTCGCGGTTCCTGGGGCTGGCGGCCGAGGCAGGTCTTCCGGCCGTCACGGAGGCCTTCGCGGACCGCGCGTACACCGACGAGGGCACGCTGGTGCCGCGTGGCCGCGAGGGTGCCGTGGTGACCGACCCGGACGCCGTCGTGGAGCGCTCGGTGAGCCTGGCGCGCTCCGGTGCGGTGATCGCGCACTCCGGCGCGCGGATCCAGGTGCGCGCCCGGTCGCTGTGCCTGCACGGCGACACGCCGGGCGCGGTCGGCCTGGCCCGGCGGGTGCGCGAGCGGCTGCTGGCGGCGGGCGTGCGGCTGGAGGCGTTCGCGTGAGGGCGCTTCCCGTCAGCGACGACGCGCTGCTCGTCGAGGTGCCCTCCGGGGAGGAGGCGCAGGCTCTGCACGCCGAGCTGCTGCGGCGCCGCGCTGAGGGCTCGCTCACCGTGCGCGAGATCGTCCCGGCGGCCCGGACGGTCCTGCTCGACGGGCTGGCCGAGCCGGCCCGCTGGGCGGCGGAACTGACCGGCGCACGGGTGCCGAAGGTGCCTGCCCGCGCGCGCGAGCTGATCGAACTGCCCGTGCGGTACGACGGCCCGGACCTGGCTGCGGTCGCCGCGCACTGGCAGGTGCCGGAACGGGAGGTGGCCCGCATCCACGCCGGGACCGAGTTCACGGTGGCCTTCTGCGGCTTCGCCCCCGGCTTCGGCTATCTCACCGGGCTCCCGGACCGCTGCCACGTCCCGCGCCGCGCCACCCCGCGCACGGCGGTCCCGGCCGGCGCCGTGGCCCTGGCCGGCCCGTACACCGGCGTCTACCCGCGCTCCTCCCCCGGCGGCTGGCAACTGATCGGCACGACGGACACGGTGCTGTGGGACCCGACACGCGTCCCGGCGGCACTGCTGGAGCCGGGGACACGGGTGCGGTTCATACCGGTGGGGGGCGCATGAGCGGGGGGCGAAGGGCCGTACCAGTGGGGGTACGCGCCAGGGAAACGGCCGTACCGGCACGGGTGCGCACCCGGGGAACCCGCGTGACCGGGGAGCGTACGGCCGTCCACGCGCGCGTGTGCCTGGTGCCGGCGCGACCCGTGGCCTGGGAGGCCCCATGACCGACCGTGCGCTCGTCGTCGTGCGCGCCGGGGCGCTGACCACCGTGCAGGACCACGGGCGGCCGGGGTACGCGCACCTCGGCGTGCCCCGCTCCGGAGCGCTCGACCCGCCCGCGGCGGCGCTGGTGAACCGGCTCGTCGGCAATCCGCCGGACGCCGCCGTCCTCGAGACCACCCTCAACGGCTGTGCGCTGCGCCCACGTTCGACGGTGACCGTCGCGGTCGGCGGCGCGCCCTGCCCGGTGACGGTGGGCGGTCGCCCGGCCGCGTGGGGTGCCCCGGTCGTGGTGCCGGCGGGCGAGTTGCTGGAGGTGGGCTCGGCCACGGCCGGCGTACGCGGCTACCTCGCGGTCGCCGGTGGCATCGCCGTGGAACCGGTCCTCGGCAGCCGCGCCACCGACCTGCTGTCCGGCCTCGGCCCGGCCCCGCTGACGGACGGCACGGTGCTGCCGCTGGGCGCCCCGGCCGGCCCTCCCGCGCGCGTGGACGGCGCGCCACAGCCGCGTCCGCCGGCCGAACTCGTGCTCCGGGTGACCCTGGGCCCGCGCGACGACTGGTTCACGGCACGGGCGGTCCGGGATCTCACCACGCGCGCGTACCGGGTCTCGGCGGCGAGCAACCGCATCGGCCTGCGCACCGAGGGGCCCGCGCTGGAGCGGGCCCGGTCCGGTGAACTCCCCAGCGAGGGCATGGTTCTCGGCGCGGTCCAGGTGCCGCCGGACGGGCGTCCGGTCGTCTTCCTCGCGGACCATCCGACCACCGGCGGCTACCCGGTGATCGCGGTGGTCCGCGCCGCGGATCTGCCGGCCGCCGCACAGGCCCTCCCGGGCACCCCGGTCCGGTTCGTACCGGTGCGACGCCGCTGAGCCTCAACGGGCCGAGACGGCCCCGGCAGGGGCACTCCCCTCGGCGACCCCGCTCGCTTCGAAGCCAAGCACCTCGACCGCCCCCACCGCCTCGACCGCTCCCATCACCTCGACCGCCCTCTCCGCCAAGCCGACGCCCTCCGCCAAGACCGCCCCCTCCGCCAAAGCCGCCCCGCCCTTCTCGCTGCCGTACCGGGGAGCCGCAGCCTCCTCGGCGCGGGCCTCCGGCAGGGCCGCCAGGGCTGCCGACACCGCTGCCGATGCGCCCAGGTCCAGGCGGGTGCCGGTGCCCCGGGCGCGGTGGCGCAGTTCGTCGGCGGCGAGGCAAAGCAGCTGGGGCAGCAGGTCGTTGCAGCGCCGGAGCACCCAGCCGGTCCCCGCCGTGGCCAGCCACCACAGGCTCGCCGTGCGGGTCGGCGCGGGGAACTCCGGTTCGGGCGAGGGCGGTTTTCCGGTCGCGCGGCCGGCCTCGGCGAGCAGGGCGTGGCAGCGGACGGCGAGCTGCCGGTGGCCGCGCTCGCCGGGGTGCAGCCGGTCCGCGCTCCACAGGCTCCGGTCGCTGATCCAGCCGTCGTCCGCCGCGTGCAGGTGGACGGCGCCGTACCGCTCGGACAGCGCGTGGACGACCGCGTTGACCGCGCGTTGCCGGCGGGCCAGCGGGCGGGCCAGGGCGTCCGGGAGCCGGAGCATGGCGCCGGGGTCGGGCAGGCAGGCGGTGAGCAGGGTGGCGCCCTGGCGGGTGAGGGAGCCGTAGACCTGGTCGAGGTGGGCGGCCACGGCGTGGATGTCGAAGGTGCGGCGCAGCGTGTCGTTGACGCCGATGACCACGGACACCAGGTCGGGGCGCAGCTCCAGGGCGGCCGGCGTCTGCCGCTCCAGCACGTCCCGGGTCTGCGCCCCGCTGAACGCGAGGTTGGTGAACCGCACCCGCTCGCCGTCCCCGGCGAGGGAGGCGGCCAGCAGCGCGGCCCAGCCCCGCCATCCGTCACCGACCGGGTCGCCCACGCCTTCGGTCAGCGAGTCCCCGAGCGCGACGAAGCGGACGGTGTGGCTCCGCTGTCTCGCGGCATCGGCTCTCATGCCACGCCCCCCGGCACGGCGGGCCGGGCGTCGGCGCGGCGCAGGATCTCCGCGTCGTGGGCCGCCAGGAAGGCCTCCACGGCCGTTCCCCAGCCGAAGCACTCGGCACGCGCGCGTGCCGCTTCCCGCCGCTCGGGCTCGCCGCGGTCCAGCAGCAGTTCCACGGCGTCCGCGAACGCCTCTCCGCCGCCGGCCGCGATGGCTCCGGCGGACCCGATGACCTCGGGCAGCGCGGAGGAAGCGCTCGCCACCACGGGCGTGCCGCACGCCATCGCCTCCAGCGCGGCCAGCCCGAAGGTCTCGGCCGGGCCGGGTGCGAGGCACACGTCGGCGGAGGCCTGGAGCGCGCCGAGGGCCGTGCGGTCGGAGACGTGCCCGAGGAAGGTCACCGGGAGCCCGCGGTCCCGCGCGCGCTGCTCCAGCCGGGCCCGCAGCGGCCCGTCCCCGGCCACCACCAGCACCGCCCGCCGTCCGCGCCGCAGCAGCGCCTCCAGGGCGTCCAGGGCCGTTCCGGGGCGCTTCTCCACGGACAGCCGGGACGCCATCACGAGCAGCGCCTCGTCCCCGCGCGCGTAGCGGCCACGCAGCCCGGGGTCGCGCAGCGCGGGGTGGCGTTCCATCAGGTCGACGCCCAGGGGGGCGCGTACGACGTTGCGCGCGCCGATGCGCACGAACTCGCGCTCGGCGAACTCCGTGGTGCACACCACCCGTGAGTAGACGTGCGCGGTCCGGGTGTTGAGGGAGTCGGCAGCGCGCCGGGCGAGGTGTTCGGGCAGGCCCCAGGTGCGCAGCACGCCGTCGGCGGTCTCGTGGGAGACCATCACGGCGGGCACGCGCGCGCGGCGGGCCCAGCGGCCGGTCCAGCGCAGGGTGGTCCGGTCGGAGACCTCCAGGCGGTCCGGGGCCAACTCCTCCAGGAGGGCGGCCACGCGCCGCTTGTCGGTCAGGACGCGGTAGCCGCCGGTGCCGGGCAGCAGCGGGCCGGGCAGGGTGATGACCCGGCCCTGCTCGGTGTCGCGGTCGGTGTGCCGTTCGCCGGGCACGATCAGGACCGGTTCGTGGCCCGCGGCCCGGAACCCCTTGCCGAGTTCGCGCAGGGCGGTGCGCAGGCCGCCGGAGGCGGGGGCGACGAAGTTGGCGAGGCGGACGATGCGCAGGGACTGCCCGGTCATGCCGCCACCGCCGTCTTCCGGTCCGCGAGGACGTCGTCGTAGTGGGCGATCAGCTGGTCGCCGACGGCGGCCCAGGTGCGGCCCTCGACCGTGGCGCGGGCGGTGGCGCCGTACGCGGCGCGGCGCGCGGGGTCGGCGGCCAGGGCGCGGACGGCCTCCTGTACGGCGGTGGCGTCGCGCGGCGGGACGAGCAGGCCGGTACGGCCGTGGTCGACCAGGTCGAGCGGGCCGCCGGCGGCGGGCGCGACGACCGGGACACCGCTGGCCATGGCCTCCTGGACGGTCTGGCAGAAGGTCTCGAAGGGGCCGGTGTGCACGAACAGGTCCAGCGAGGCGAAGATCCGGGCCAGGTCGTCACCGGTGCGGCGGCCCAGGAAGACGGCGCCGGGCAGGGCCTCGGTCAGGTGGGCGTGGCTGGGGCCGTCGCCGACGACCACGACCCGCACGCCGGCCAGCCCGCAGACTCCGGAGAGGAGTTCGACGTGTTTCTCGGGGGCGAGCCGGCCGACGTAGCCGACGATCAGTTCGCCGTTCGGGGCGAGTTCGCGGCGCAGCGCCTCGTCCCGGTGCTGTGGCCGGAAACGTACGGTGTCCACGCCGCGCGGCCAGAGCCGTACCCGGGGGACGCCGTGCTCCTCCAGGTCGGACTGCGCGGCACTGGACGGGGCCAGGGTGCGGTCGGCGGCGGCGTGCACGGAGCGGATCCGCCGCCAGGCCGCGGCCTCTCCGGCGCCCATGTAGGTGCGGGCGTAGCCGGCCAGGTCGGTCTGGTAGACGGCGACGGCGGGGACGCCGAGCCGGGCGGCGGCCGCCATGCCACGGACGCCGAGGACGAAGGGGCTGGCCAGGTGGACCACGTCGGGGCTGTGCGCGACGAGGGCGGCGGCGAGGCGCCGGCTGGGCAGGGCGACGCGGACCTGGGGGTAGCCGGGGAGCGGGAGGGAGGGAATCCGGACGACCGGGCACGGGGCGTCCGTGTCCGGGCCGCTGCCGGGCGCGGGAGCGGGGGCGACGACGAGCGGGAGGTGACCGCGATCTACGAGGTGCCGGGCGGTCTGGAGCGCGCAGTGGGCCACGCCGTTCACATCGGGGGGAAAGGATTCGGTCACGATGACGACACGCATACGGGTGTTGTCGCCGCGCTGGACGTGCCCGCGTCAACTTCGATCTTTCGGGGCGGGGAACGTCCCATGAGCGTTGGGCTGCACACCCGAGCAGGTCAGGCGCCCGTCATGGCCGCCTGACCCGCGGGTCATCCGGTGTTCACCCGGCGGGCGCTCGTCCGCCGGGGCAGAGGTGCGGGTGGGGGTGAGCCGATGCGGCTCAGCCGAGGGTCGCGTCGGGTCCGAAGCGGCTGCGTACCGCGGTCTGCACCTCGGCCTCCTCGGCCGGGTCGGCGGCCAGGCGGCGCAGGCGCTCCACGACCCGGGCGTCGCCGGTCTCGGCGTGCCGGGCGGCGAGTTCGCGGGTGGTCTCCTCGCAGTCCCACAGGCATTCGACGGCGAAGCCGGTGGCGA
Organism: Streptomyces sp. NPDC029138; assembly: GCF_055564375.1. NCBI lineage: Bacteria > Bacillati > Actinomycetota > Actinomycetes > Kitasatosporales > Streptomycetaceae > Streptomyces > Streptomyces sp. NPDC029138. The sequence continues at coordinate 364,703 of NZ_JBVHWM010000002.1, read as the reverse complement.
AGGAGGGGTCGGTGGCGGCCAGCGCGCGGGCGGCGCGGCCGCGGAGGTGGGAGGAGGCCGTCTCGCGGTAGACATGGCGCAGGACGGGGGCGGCGCAGGCGATGCCGAGGCGTCCGGCGCCGTCGACGAGGGTCCACAGGGTGGGCGCGTCCGGGCCCTCGCCCCGTACGGCCTCGCGCAGGGCGCCGAGGACCAGGTCGCGGTCCTGTGCGCCGCCACGGCAGGCGAGCATGCGTCCGGCGGCGGCGCCGAGCGCGTCGGGGCGCTGGGCCCAGCGGCGCGCGCGGTCGATGGCGGCGACGCTGCGCATCCGTTCGAAGGCGTCGACGGCGGCCTCCACGACGAGTGCCGTCCCGTCGATGACGGCGGCCTCGATCAGGTCGAGCGCGTCGCGGTCATTGCTGTCGGCGAGGTAGCGCAGCGCGGTGCAGCGGGCTCCGTCGGTGCCGGTCCGGGCGGCCTGGAGGATCTCGGGCCGGTCCTCGGGGCCGGCCACGGCGACCAGACAGCGGGCGGCGGGCACATGGAGGGCGGCACCGCGCTCCAGGCCCTGCTGGGCCCACTCGAAGACGGCGCGGACGCTCCAGTCGGGGCGGGGACCGGTGGGCCGCATCTGCCGCTGCCAGCGGTCGAAACAGCCGGCCTCGTGGGCGGCACGCACACGCGTGGCGATCGACGCGCGCGGATCCTCGGCCCACAGCCGCCAGGGCCGTGGTTCGAAGGCGTCGCGTACGGCGGCGGCCAGCTCGGCCTCGCCCTCGGGATCGGTGGTGAAGCGGGCGAGGACGGGGGCGGCGAGGGCGCGCAGGCCCGCGTCGTCGTCCCTTAGGGCCAGCTCGTCCAGGGCCCAGGCCCAGTTGGAGCCGTGCGCGGCGTACCGGCGCAGCAGTCCGAGGGCGTCCCGCCTGCCGTAGGAGGCGAGGTGGCCGAGGACGGCCAGGGCCAGGCCGGTGCGGGACTCGTCGGTGTCAACGACGTCCTCGGGGTCGAAGAGGTGCGCCTCCACGGCGTCCAGCTCGCCGTTCAGGTCGAGGTAGAGCCGGGCGTAGTACAAGGAGCGGTTCTCCACCTGCCAGTCGTGGCGGGGGTCGCGCAGCACACAGTGGTGCAGGGCCGCGAGCGCTTCGGCGCGCGGGGCCGTGAGCGCGTGCAGCGTGCCGTCGCCACGGCCGCGCTGGAGCAGGCCGAGCAGCGTACCGCTGGGCGCTATGACCGGATCGAACATGGGAAACAGCCTCACATCAAGCGTCGACGCAACCGGGGAGCACGCATTACCTGGCCGCGTGACACAACGTCGGAGCGCCCGCCGTCTCTTGCTTGCTGTAGACCATCTCTCTCTGCCTCTCGTCGGTGGCCCATGCGGACCGCATCACGGCCCGCGCGGTGCGGCAACACCTGCCCAGCCATCGCGTCCGTGAATCACGACGTCATGATGACCCGCGGTGTGTGCTGCCGCGACCGTATTTCCGGCGGCCCTGTACCGCCTCCCCCGTTTTCCGTGTCATAGCTGATCAACGCGTCGACGTCAGTGGACGCCGAACAGTTCCAGAAGCTCCGTCTTGCCGAACATCCGGGCCGTGTCGACGGCCGACGGCGTGCCTGCGGAAGGATCGGCTCCGCCCTCCAGGAGGGCCTTGATGACGTCCGTCTCACCCTTGAAGACGGCACCCGCGAGCGGGGTCTGACCCCGGTCGTTGACCTGATCCGCCGCCGCGCCGCGGGCGAGCAGCGCGCGCACCGCGTCGGCGTGACCGTGGTAGGCGGCGAGCATCACCAGGGAGTCACCGCGGTCGTTGGTGAGGTTGGCCGGAACGCCCGCGTCGACATACGCCACGAGCGCCTCGGTCTGCCCCTGCCGGGCCAGATCGAAGATCTTGGTCGCCAGCTCCACGACCTCGGGGTCGGGGGCTTCGCTCATCGGCCGGACCGCCTCTCCATGCTGATTCGGGGACTGCTTCGTACGAGTGAATCGCCAGCGTACTGGCTCGCGTGGCACATGACCCGATCTGCCCGAGGTAAAGATCAGCAGCAGCGCCCGCCGGGGCGCCGCGCCGTAACACGCCTGGTCAATCGGGCTCCGCCAACTCTCGCCCGAGTGGGGGAAATCAACCGATTTTCACCCAGTTGCACCTTTAATCGTATGGATACATCCTGTGATCCTGGAAGAACTCATGGTGACTGTCCCCCACCTTCGACACCAGGAGGCCCCAAATGATCCTCTCCCTGTCAGGCGTGCTGCTCCTCGGCATCGTCGTCTTCCTGTTCTTCCGCAAGGACGGGCTGAAGGGCTCGCACGCCACGGTGTCGGCCCTGTTCGGCTTCTACCTGTCGACCACAGGCATCGCCCCGAGCATCAAAGCCGGAGGAGAGAGCCTGGCCAGCCTCCTAGGCGGCATCAAGTTCTGACCCCGCCAGTCCCGCCCGCACGCACCCACAGGAGTCAGCAGTGGCCCGGCGCCCTCTCCCCCGCATTCTGAGCAAGGACAGCGCCCAGATCGCCCGGACGCAGATCGCCCGGAGCAGGGAGCTGGCCCGGACGGCGGCCGACAGCGCCGCCGACGTCCTCCACCCGCTGATCACCGTCACGCGCGGGCTGCGACTGCTGGCCTCGGCCGGCCGGCGCAGGTGGGCGGACACGCCCAAGGACAAGCGCGGGCCACTGCTGTTCTTCGTGGCGTCCATGGTGCTGATCGTGGCCCTGATGCCGTACGGGCCGCTGCTCGCCGTCATCGCCGTGATGGCGGCAGCGGCCTGGCACGGCCGCGACCGCACCCCGTCGGCGCCCGACGGGCCCGACGAGTCCCAGACCGAGCGGCTCCAAGTGCTCTACGAGGCCCTGGTGCCGTACTTCTCCAGCTCAGAGGACCCGGCGCCGCTGTACGCGCACGGCGGGGAGTGGGAGAAGGCCTACGCGGCCCATGAGTTCGACGACGCCGGGCGCATCGGCCACCTCGTGATCCGCTACCCCGCCTACTTCCCGGACGGCGAGCCCGCGGCCCGCGCGCGGATCGAACAGCTGCTCACCGCGAAGGCCGGGCGGAGCCGCGAATACCACTTCGCCTGGGACGAGGCGGGCAACCGGCTCACCGTCACCGCCCTCCCCCCGCTGCCCGCCGACATCCCCGCGCAGCGCTTCGTCACCGCGCCCGGTGAGACCGTCCTCGGCTTCACCGACCCCAGCGAGGTCCAGCGCACGCTCCCTCTCTCCTACGGAGAGGAACGGGTCGACGTCCCGCCGGTCGTCTGGCGCACCGGCGTCCGCTCCACCGAGCCGCACCTGCTGGCCATGGGCCACCCCGGCAGCGGCACGTCCACCCTGCTGCGTTCCATCGCCCTTCAGGCCCTCCAGTACGGCGATGTGCTGATCGTCGACGGCGGCGGCACCGGCGAGTACGCCTGCCTGACCGGACGCAGCGGCGTCCTGGCCGTGGAGTGCGCGCTGCCCGGGGCGCTGGCCAGCCTGGAGTGGGCCGCGCAGGAGACCGAGCGGCGGCTCATCTCGATCAACCTGGCGCGGCAGGCGGGCGATCCGCCGCCCGCGGACACCCGCCGCCCGCTGTGGATCCTGCTGGACCGCCCCAGCGTCTTCGCGCACCTCGCCCTGGCGGACGGCCGCAAGGACCCGCAGGTGCTGCTCCAGGTGCCGTTGCGGCACGGCCGCGCGGCGAACGTGACGGTGGTCGTGGCCGAGCAGTTCGACAGCGCGGAGGCGCTGACCGACGCGGTACGGCAGCACACGCGCGCGCGTGTCGCGCTCGGGTCCGCCGCGCCGGACCAGGTGGAGGCGGTGCTGGGGGCGCCGCCCCACACGACGTCGATGGCGCATGTGCCGCCCGGGCGGGGGTACGCCCGGCTGGGGTCAGGTCCGGTGCACCGGCTTCAGGTCCCGCGTACGCCGGACCCGTACGACGACGCCACGAGTGATGCCGACCGGCAGGCGGTGCTGGAGCTGCTGCCGCCACGGGCCACTGCCGTGGAGGCGGAGCCGACGGCTCTCTCGAAACCGGCGACGGAGAAGACCCCGGTCCCCGCGGAGGCCCTGGCGGCGGAGCCTTCCTAGCGCCCGGTGCGGCGGCTGGGCGGGGGGGTCGGCTCGCCACGCGGGGTGGGCGCGGCGGGAGCGCCCCGAAGGGGCACGGGGAACTGCGCGAGCGGCCACGACGGACCCGCAGCCGAACACGTGCCCAGGGCCCCCGAGCCGGCCCGGCCTACGCCACGAACGTCCTCGGCGACTCGCCCGCCCCCGTCGCCCCCGACTCCACCAGCCGAGCCGCGGCGGCGAGCCGTACCGCCGCCTCCTCCGCCACCGCTCCCCCGACGGTGAACGGAAGCCGGACATAGCCCTCGAAGGCGCCGTCGACGCCGAAGCGAGGGCCGGACGGGACACGGACACCGGTCCGTTCGCCCGCTTCCGCGAGGCGGGAACCGGAGAGACCGCCGGCGCGCACCCACAGGGTCAGACCGCCCTGAGGCACCTCGAACTCCCAGTCGGGCAGTTCCCGGCGCACCGCGGCCACCAGGGCGTCCCGGTTCTCCCGGGCCTGCGCGCGGCGCAGCTCGACCGCCTGCTCCCAGCCCCCGGTGCTGAAGAGCCAGTTCACGGCCAGCTGCTCCAGCACCGGCGTGCCCAGGTCCGCGTACGCCCGCGCGGCGACCAGGCTGCGGATGACGTCCGGCGCCGCCCGCACCCAGCCGATCCGCATCCCCGCCCAGAACGCCTTGCTGGCCGAGCCGACCGTGATCACGGTGGAGCCGGCCGGGTCGAAGCCGCACACCGGGCGGGGCATGCCGCCGTCCCGGAACCCCTCGTCGAGCCACAGCTCGCTCATCGTCTCGTCGGCGACGAGCACCGTGCCGGCCGAGCGCGCCGCGTCCACCAGCCGACGCCGCTGGTCCTCGTCGGCGAGCGCCCCGGTGGGGTTGTGGAAGTCGGCGACCACGTAGGCGATCCGTGGCGCGGCCTCGCGCAGCACCTGGCGCCAGCGGTCCATGTCCCAGCCGGACAGGCCCTCGGCCATCGCGACGGGCACGAGCCGGGCGCCCGCCTCCCGCATCAGCTGGAGGATGTTGGCGTAGGACGGGGACTCGACGGCGATCCGCTCGCCCCGGCCCGCGAAGAGGTGACAGATCGCGTCGATGGCGCCCATCGCGCCGGTCGTCACCATGATCTGCTCCGGCATGGTGGGGATGCCGCGCCGGGTGTACCGCTCGGCGATCATCGCGCGCAGCGCGGGCAGCCCGGCCGGGTAGTCGCCGTGGGTGTGGGCGTACGGCGGCAGTTCCTCCAGGGCGCCCCGCACGGCCCGGGTGAGCCACGGCTCGGGCGCCGGGAGCGAGGCGCAGCCGAGGTCGATCACCGAGCCCAGGGCCTCCGGGGGCAGGGGTTCCAGGCCACGGGCGGGGATGGGGTTGCCGGCCGGTACGGCGGTCCAGCTGCCGGCGCCGCGCCGGGACTCCAGGAAGCCCTCGCCGCGCAGCGCCTCGTAGGCCGCCGCGACGGTGGTGCGGCTGACGGAGAGAGCGAGGGCCAGTTCGCGTTCCGCGGGCAGGCGCGCGGCCACCGGGACCCGGCCCTCCAGCACGAGCAGCCGGATCCCGTCGGCGAGGGCGCGATAGGCGGGGGGACGGCGGGTGCCGGGGCCGGCCGGGCGGTCCTGCTGCGAGTTGAGGAGCCGGGCGAGCTGCGCGGCCCCCACGGCTGAGGTCCACTGCACCATGAAGATCAGTCCACCTTCCCCGAATTGGCCATGGATGGCGATTGTTCCCGAGCCACACAGTGTCATGCGTCAGGCCACCGCCACCACCCAGGGGGGTATTTCCATGTCCACTCCCAGCCCATCCGCTCCCGGCCGCTCTCTCGGGTGGCGGCTGATCCAGCTGTACACGGGGCTCGCGCTCTACGGCGCGAGTTCCGCGCTGCTCGTGGCGGCTGGGCTGGGACTGGAGCCGTGGAACGTGCTGCACCAGGGGCTCGCGGAACTGACCGGGCTGAGCATCGGGGTCGTCTCGATCATCGTGGGCGCGGCGGTGCTGCTCCTGTGGATCCCGCTGCGCCAGCGGCCCGGACTCGGCACGGTCTCCAACGTCTTCGTGGTCGGCCTCGCCATGGACGGCACGCTCTCCCTGCTCCCGGACGCGCGCTCCCTCGCCGCCCGCGTCCCGCTGCTGCTCGCGGGGATCGTGCTGAACGGCGCGGCGACCGGCCTCTACATCGCGGCGCGCTTCGGGCCGGGTCCGCGTGACGGGCTGATGACGGGGCTGCACAGGCGCACCGGCCGGTCGATCCGGCTGATGCGGACGGCGGTCGAGGTGGCCGTGGTGGTGACGGGGTTCGTCCTGGGCGGCACCATCGGGGTCGGTACCGTGCTGTACGCGGTGTCCATCGGACCGCTGGCGCAGGCCTTCCTGCGGGTGTTCGCCGCCCCGCCGGCATCGGCGGGCAGCACGGTCGTTGCCGGAGCGACACCGGAGCGCGCGATACTGCCTTCGTGAGCCTCACGACACCGCGCCCGCGCCATCCGTATCTGGACCATCCGGGGCCGATCCCCTTCGCCCACCGGGGCGGGGCGGCCGACGGCCTGGAGAACACCGTGGCGCAGTTCCGGCGGGCGGTAGAGCTGGGCTACCGGTACATCGAGACGGATGTGCACGTCACGGCGGACGGCCGGCTGGTCGCCTTCCACGACGCGACCCTGGACCGGGTCACCGACGGCGCGGGCCGGATCGCCGACCTGCCGTGGGCGGACATACGGGACGCGCGCGTGGGCGGCCGTGAACCGGTACCGCTGTTCGAGGAGTTGCTGGAGACCTTCCCCGAGGTGCGCTGGAACGTCGACATCAAGGCGGAGCCCGCGCTGCGGCCCCTGCTGGAGCTGATCGAGCGCACGGACGCCTGGGACCGGGTCTGCGTGGGCTCCTTCTCCGAGGCGCGCGTGCTGCGCGCCCAGCGGCTGGCGGGGCCGCGACTGGCCACCTCGTTCGGCAGGCGCGGCGTGCTGAACCTGCGGCTGCGGTCGTGGGGGCTGCCGGCCGCGGTGCGCCGGTCGGCCGTGGCCGCGCAGGTGCCGGAGGCCCAGTCGGGCGTGCCCGTGGTCGACCATCGCTTCGTCCGCGCCGCCCACGCGCGCGGGCTCCAGGTGCACGTGTGGACGATCAACGAGGCGGAACGGATGCACCGGCTCCTGGACCTGGGGGTTGATGGCATCATGACCGATCACATCGACATGTTGCGCAAGGTCATGGAGGACCGCGGCGTCTGGGTCTGACGCCCGGCCGCCTCGGCCCGAGCCTTCGCAGTCCGAGCGGGGAGGCGAGGGCACGGGTGAGCACCGACACCGTGCGGACGGAGGCGGCGGACGAGGCCGCCGGTCTCAGGCGCGAGCAGCGCGGCTGGTACGTGTACGACTGGGCGTGCTCCGTCTATTCGACGAGCGTCCTCACCGTCTTCCTCGGCCCGTACCTCACCTCGGTCGCCGAGCACGCCGCGGACGCCGACGGCTATGTGCACCCGCTGGGCGTCCCGGTCCGGGCGGGCTCCTTCTTCGCGTACTCGGTCTCCCTGTCGGTGATCCTGGCCGTCGTCGTGATGCCGCTGGTGGGCAGCGCGGCCGACCGCACGGGCCGCAAGAAGCCGCTGCTCGCGGCGGCGGCGTACACCGGCGCGGCGGCGACCACGGGGATGTTCTTCCTGGACGGCGACCGCTATCTGCTCGGCGGGGTGCTGCTCGTCGTGGCCAACGCGGCGCAGTCCGTCGGGATGATGCTCTACAACTCCTATCTGCCGCAGATCGCCCCGCCCGAGCAGCGCGACGCGGTCTCCTCCCGGGGCTGGGCCTTCGGCTACGCGGCGGGCTCCCTGGTCCTCGTCGTCAACCTGGTGCTGTACTCGGCACACGACTCCTTCGGCCTCTCCGAGACCGCCGCCGTCCGCGTCTGCCTGGCCTCGGCCGGCCTGTGGTGGGGCGCCTTCACGCTCGTACCGCTGCGCAGACTGCGCGACCGCCACGCGCGCGTGGGGCACGCCACGGCACCGGGGCTGCGGCAGCTGGCCTCGACGGTCCGGGACATGCGCCGGCATCCGCTGACCCTGGCGTTCCTGCTGGCGTATCTCGTCTACAACGACGGCATCCAGACGGTGATCACCCAGGCGTCCGTCTACGGCTCCGAGGAACTGGGCCTCGGGCAGTCGACGCTGATCGGGGCGGTCCTGCTGGTGCAGGTGCTGGCCGTGGCGGGGGCGCTGGTGATGGGGCGGCTGGCGCGGACGTACGGCGCGCAGCGGACGATCCTCGGGTCGCTGGTGGCGTGGACGCTCACGCTGGCGGCCGGCTGGTTCCTGCCCGCGCGGGCGCCGGTGTGGTTCTTCGTGCTGGCCGCCGGGATCGGCCTGGTCCTCGGCGGCAGCCAGGCGCTGTCCCGGTCACTGTTCTCCCATCTCGTGCCGCCGGGCAAGGAGGCCGAGTACTTCTCGGCCTACGAGATGAGCGACCGCGGGATGAGCTGGCTCGGGCCGCTGCTGTTCGGCCTGACCTACCAGCTGACCGGCAGCTACCGGTCGGCGATCTTCTCGCTGGTGGCCTTCTTCGTCGTCGGTTTCGTCCTGCTCGCGCGGGTCCCGGTGCGGCGGGCGATCTCCGAGGCGGGGAACCCGGTTCCGGAAAAGATCTAGCGCCGATTTAGCACTCGGCGTGAAAGGGCGGTAGTGTACGCGTTTGGCCTGCCAGGCGTACCGTTACTGCGCGTCAAAGATGCCGAAACGCTGGGTGACATCTGCTAGCAGATGTGACAAACCGGGCGCCTGTGGGTAGAACAAGGGGCGGCTACGACGGCGACGCATGACCCGGAACGGGACTCGGAACGGGAATCTTTACCGCCGACCGGACGTTGACCGGATGACGACGACAGCGACACCTGTCCTGTGGGCGACAAGCCCGGGAGGCACGATTCATGAGTGAGCGAGCTCTTCGCGGTACGCGCCTCGTGGTGACCAGCTACGAGACGGACCGCGGTATCGACCTGGCCCCGCGCCAGGCCGTGGAGTACGCATGTGAGAAGGGACATCGCTTCGAGATGCCCTTCTCGGTCGAGGCGGAGATCCCGCCGGAGTGGGAGTGCAAGGTCTGTGGGGCCCAGGCACTCCTCGTGGACGGCGACGGCCCTGAGGAGAAGAAGGCCAAGCCCGCGCGTACGCATTGGGACATGCTGATGGAGCGACGCACCCGTGAGGAACTCGAAGAGGTCCTTGAGGAGCGTCTGGCGGTGCTGCGCTCGGGGGCGATGAACATCGCGGTCCACCCCAGGGACAGCCGCAAGAGCGCGTAACGCGCATACAGCACAACGACCGCGGGCGCCGTACGTCTTCACGTACGGCGCCCGCGGTCGTTGTGCGTTGCCGCACCGCTCAGCGCGTGAGCGGGGGCCTCCCCTCCCCCGCCTCGGGACGGCCCTCCCTGATGACCTCGCCCTGCACCACCTTGCCGTCGGGCCGGTGGATACGGACCTGCTGGAACGCGTCGCCGAGGCTGCCCGGGGCGGCCTTGCGCAGACTCCGTTCCAGGGCGTTCTCCGCGAAGCGGCTCACCGCCTTCTGGACCGGCGGGAGCAGCAGGAGCAGGCCCGCCGCGTCCGAGACCAGGCCGGGGATCATGAGCAGCAGGCCGCCGAGCATCATGAGGCCGTTGCCACCGCCGCGCGCCGGTGAGCCGCCCCGCTGCAACGCCTCGTTCAGGCTCTGGAAGGCGCGGCGGCCCGCCCGCTTGATGACCACGGACCCCGCCACGAGGCCCACGACCAGCAGCAGGAACACCGTGAGGCCGCCCGCCGCGCCCGCGACCAGGGTCAACAGCCAGATCTCCAGCACCAGCCACGCGGCAAAGCCCAGCGGCAGATACCTGCGCAGCCGTGAGCGCCGGCGGCGGGCGGTGTGCGGAGAGGTCGGAGCGCCAGTCGTCATGGTCCCAGTGTGCCTGGGCACGCCTCAGCGCGGGATAAGGGGGGTGACCGGGACAAGGGGGGTGACCGGCCGGGACGCGATCCTGCCGACCGGCCGGGGCCGCGAACCCTCCGCTACGCCTGCTTGTCCTTGCCGGTGAGCTTGCCGAGGCGGTCCCCGACGCCCCAGGCGGTGACCCGCCACAGCGCCTCGACCACGATGTCCCGGCTCATCTTGGAGTCGCCCAGTTCCCGCTCGACGAAGGTGATGGGGACCTCGACGACGTGGTAGCCGGCCTTCACCGCGCGGCGGGCCAGGTCGACCTGGAAGCAGTAGCCCTGCGAGGCGACCTCGCCGAGGCCGAGGCCCTTCAGCGTCTCGCGGCGGAAGGCACGGAAGCCGCCGGTCACGTCCCGGATCGGCACGTCGAGCATGAGCCGCGAGTAGGTGGAGCCGCCGCGCGAGAGGAACTCCCGGGACTTCGGCCAGTTCACCACCCGGCCGCCGGGCACCCAGCGGGAGCCGAGGACCAGGTCGGCGCCCTTGAGGGCGGTGAGCAGCCGGGGCAGCTCCTCGGGCTGGTGGGAGCCGTCGGCGTCCATCTCGATCAGCACCCCGTAGTCCCGCTCCAGGCCCCAGCGGAAGCCCGCGAGGTAGGCGGCGCCGAGGCCCTCCTTGCCCTTGCGGTGCAGCACATGGACGTGGCCGTCCTCGACGGCGAGCTCGTCGGCGAGCTTGCCGGTGCCGTCGGGGCTGTTGTCGTCCGCGATCAGTACGTGCGCCTCGGGGACGGCCTCGCGTACCCGGCCGACGATGGACTTGATGTTCTCCGCCTCGTTGTAGGTCGGGATGATCACCAAGGCCGTGCCGAGCGGACCGAACTGCCTCCCCTGGGCCTTGGCCGCGAGGGTCCCGTCGCCGTCGTTCACTGCTGCCCCTTCATGTCGTACGCAGGGGTCCACCATAGTGGCCGCGGCCTGGGAAGACGTGACAGCGCGTACGTATGGTGGTGTCGATTCCCCAAGAGCGGGGTAAGAAGGCTTTTTCCGGTACCTTCCCGCCACGTGCCGATCACCTTCGTACCACGACGGATGGGGGCCCGGCGCCCTTCGGTCCGACCTGGGACCCGCTGGCTGCGGGTCGACCGAAAGCCGTTGTCTACTGAGCGCCCGGGCCCCACCCGGGTCACACCTGGCCGACCCGCGGGAACGTTCTCCTCGTCGGCGCGGGCGCTGAGCCTGGCTGCCAGTGACGGTGCCCCGGTGCGGCACACCGTCCCTGACCCAGCGGCGCTGCGACGAGTCGGCTGAACGTCCCCCGGTCGGGCGTCCGGTGGTGGACTCGGACGAACCTACCGGCCCCTGGCCGCCGACTGTCAACAGCCCTCTGAACTGGGCGGACGGCACCGGCGGCACGGCCGGTGGGGAGGATGCGCAGGTCGGGCGGCGCGGCCCCGGCGGCCCGGGGAACCCGCGCCACCCCGGGAGATCACTCGCCCGGCCGTACGAACACCGTCCGCCCGCCCACCACCGTGCGCAGGCAGACCGGCAGGTCACGGCCCGGGGTGAGGTCGGGCAGGCCGGGGGTGCCGGAGCGCGGATCGGTGGACCAGCGGGCGACCCGGTCGTCGGGGGCCTGCACGACCAGCTCGTCGGTCCGCCAGACGGCGTAGTCGGCGGGGGCGCCCGGGACCAGGACACCCGCGTCGTCGCGGCCGACGGCCCGCCAGCCGCCGCGCGTGTGCGCGGTGAAGGCGGCGCGGACGGAGATCCGGTGCTCGGGCGTGCGGTGGAAGGCGGCGGCACGGACCGTGCCCCAGGGGTCGAGCGGGGTCACCGGACTGTCGGAGCCGAACGCCAGCGGTACGCCGGAGCGGAGCAGGGCGGCGAACGGGTTGAGCGTGCGGGCCCGCTCCACGCCCAGACGCCGGGCGTACATGCCCTCCTCCCCGCCCCACAGCGCGTCGAAGGCGGGCTGGACCGAGGCGATCAGGCCCAGCTCGGCGAAGCCGGCGATGGTCTCGGGGGTGAGCATCTCGGCGTGCTCGACGCGGTGCCGGGCGGCGCGGATCCGGGCGAGGCCCACCTTCTCGGCGGCGGCGCGCACGCCCTCCACCACGGCGGCCACGGCGGCGTCGCCGATGGCGTGGAAACCGGCCTGGAGACCCGCCTCGGTGCAGGCCACTACGTGGGCGGCGACGGCGTCGGCGTCCAGGTAGGCGGTGCCGCTGTGGCCGGCGTCGGCATACGGCTCGTGCAGGCAGGCGGTGTGCGAGCCGAGCGCGCCGTCGGCGAAGAGGTCGCCCGCGGCACCGGTCGCGCCCAATTCGCGGGCCTTCGCCACGCCTTCCTCGGCCCGCTCGGCCCAGTAGCCGACCACGCGCGGACCCGGCACCTCGGCGGCGAGCCGCAGCAGGCCGGTGAAGTCGTCCTCGGAGGAGATCCGCGGCCCGCCGCACTCGTGCACGGTGCCGATGCCGAGGGACGCCGCGTGCGCCAGGGCGGTGCGCTGCGCCTCGGCGCGCTGGGCGGGGGTGACGGCGGCGAGGGCGGCCTCGCGGACGGCGTGGTGGGCGTCCTTGGTGAGCGGGGCGTCCTCGCGCGGGACGTCGCCGGGGACCAGGTCCAGCAGGGCGGTGCTGACGACCGCCGAGTGCACGTCGATGCGGGACAGGTACAGGGGGCGTCCGCCGGTGGCCTCGTCCAGCTCCGCGCGGGTCGGCGGCCGGCCGCCGGGCCAGCGGGCGGCGTCCCAGCCGTGGCCCAGCAGGACCCGGTCGTCGGGGCGGGCGGCGGCGAACTCGCGGATCCGGGCGAGGGCGGCCTCCAGGGAGGGGGCGCCGGACAGGTCGAGGCCCGTCAGGGCGAGGCCGGTGGCGGTGGTGTGCACATGGGCGTCGGTGAAGGCCGGGGTGACCAGGGCGCCGTCGAGATCTACCACCTCGTCCACGCCGTCGGCGAAGGCGTCGGCCGCGCCCTCGGAGCCGACCCAGGCGACGTGGCCCGCCTCGACGACCATCGCCGTCGCGAACGGGTCCGCGGGACTGTGGACCTCGCCGCGGCGGAGCAGGACGGTCTTGGGGGGCTCGGCGGTGCGGTTGCTCATAACCGACAGTTTCTCGCCTCGGCCGACCGGGGCCGCACCCGGGGCACCCGCAAGGCACCCCGCACCGTCAGATCTTCGGGGGCCGGGCCTCGTACGGTGTCGAGAGGACCACCGTCGTCCGCGTCGAGACCCCCGCCAGCGAGCGGAGCCGGGCCAGCAGTTCCTCCAGTTCGTGCGGGGTGGACACGCGCACCTTGAGGATGTAGTTCTCCTCGCCCGCCACGCTGTGGCACGCCTCGATCTCGGGGACGCCGGCGAGGCGGTCCGCGATGTCGTCGGGGGCGCTGGGGTCGAACGGCTTCACCGAGATGAACGCGGTCAGCGGCAGCCCGACGGCCTCGGGGTCGACCACCGCGGCGTACCCGCGGATGACGCCACGCTGTTCCAGCCGGCGCACCCGCTGATGCACGGCCGACGTGGACAGGCCCGTGGCCTTGCCCAGGTCTGTGTAGCTCATCCGCCCGTCCTTGACGAGCAGCTGCACGATCTGACGGTCCAGCTCCTCCATGCCGCCAAAACCTACAGTGCGCTTGATCTCCACGGATACCTCGGAGGCGCAGGTCACTCCCCGTTCGGCAGAAAAAGCACCGGGACGGGCACCTGCATGCGGCATGTGACGAAGGCCACACGCATCGAACAGGCTCCGTGATGTTCTCGTGATTACCGCCCGGACCGGACGGGAAGTGCTTGCTGTGGTCGAGGCCGCAGCGCCTTCACGGCCCAGCCTTAGGGGGAGAATCCCATGCAGAGTGCCCATCGCCCTGGTCGATCCGCGTCCATGAGCCGGCAGCCGGTCGCCGAGCCCGAGCCGGAGGGCGTCGAATCCGACGTCTTCGACGAGGATCTGGACGCCTACGACACCTTCGAGATGTACCGGGTGATCTGCCCGGACTGCGCGCAGCCGATCGCCCTGCTGGCGGACGAGGAGGTGCTGCCGGAGCACGCGCTGTGCGCCTCGCCGTGGAACCCGTTCGGGCTCACGGTGTGCGCGGGCACGGGCCGTGCGGCGGCCGACGCCCGCCCCGCGGACGAGTCCTTCGAGCCGCAGGAGCAGGACACGGCCCTGCTGCTCACACTCCCCCAGGGTCTGAACTGGCGGACGCAGCCCTTCTCGCACGTCGGCGGCCCGGGCTCGCGCCCGATGCGCGTGCCGCCGATGCGCCGCCAGGCCGCCTGAGCCGGCTCGCCCCGCCCCGCCGCTCACCCCACCCGTACGTGCCCCGCACCATGGCGCGCAGGCTGTCGTGGTGCGGGATCAGCGTGCCCGGGTCCGCAGGGACGGCGTCCTCCCGGCTACCACAGAGCCGGGAAGGCGGCGGTCCGGGTTCGAGGGAAGTGGACGGGGATGAACTGAAGCTCGATTCCGTCGGAGGGTGACCTGTCCGGCCGTCGACGCGTTGCCCTGGTATGACCCCCACGTACTCGGCAACCGGGCGTCAACGCCGTATCTTCGTCCCCCGCCCCGGAGAATCGGTACCGCCGGCCGCGCCGCCGGACCCGCCCATCTACCGCGACCTCATGCGGACCTGGGCCGACCGGGGCCGCACCCTGCCGGGCCGCCATGACCCGGAGTGGGTCAGGCTGGCGGCCCCGACGGTACTCACCGGCCAGTTCAGCGACCTTCTGGCCCCGCCACGTGACGGGCGATGACCATCCGCTGGATCTGGTTGGTGCCCTCGACGATCTGTAGGACCTTGGCCTCGCGCATATAGCGCTCGGCCGGGAAGTCGGCGGTGTAGCCGTAGCCGCCCAGTATCTGCACCGCGTCCGTGGTCACCTTCATGGCGGTGTCGGTGCAGTGCAGCTTGGCCATGGCGGCCTGCTTGGCGAACGGCCTGCCCGCGTCCCGCAGCCGGGCCGCGGCGAGGTAGAGCGCGCGGCCCGCCTCGATCTGGGTGGCCATGTCGGCGATCATGAAGCGCAGGCCCTGGAAGTCGGCGATGGGCCGGCCGAACTGGCGGCGCTGGGTGGCATAGCGGACCGCCTCGTCCAGTGCGGCCTGGGCGAGGCCGATCGCGCAGGCCGCGATGCCGAGCCGGCCCGAGTCGAGCGCCGACAGGGCGATGGAGAAGCCCTGGCCCTCCTCGCCGATGCGCCGGTCGTCGGGGACGCGGACGCCGTCGAAGTGCACCTGCGCGGTGGGTGAGCCCTTCAGGCCCATCTTCTTCTCGGGCGCGGCGCCGCTCAGGCCGGGGGCGTCGCCGGGCACGAGGAAGGCGGTGATCCCGCGCGGGCCGTCCTCGCCGGTGCGGGCCATCACGGTGTAGAAGTCGGCGATGCCGCCGTGGGTGATCCAGGCCTTGGTGCCGTCGATCACCCAGCTTCCCCCGTCCTCCCGGACGGCCTTGGTGCGCAGGGAGGCCGCGTCCGAGCCGGAGGACGGCTCGGACAGACAGTAGGCGCCGAGCAGGCCGCCGCCCAGCATCGCGGGCAGGTGCTCGACCTGCTGCTGCTTGGTGCCGTAGGCGGCGAGGGCGTAGGAGGCGAGCGTGTGGACGCTGACGCCGAGGCCGACGGTGAGCCGGGCCGAGGCCAGCTCCTCCAGAACCTGGAGATAGACCTCGTAGGGCTGGTCGCCGCCGCCGTACTCCGAGGAGTACGGCAGGCCGAGCAGGCCGGATTGGGAGAGCAGAGCGAAGATCTCGCGCGGGAAGCGTCCCGCGTCCTCCTCCTCCGCGGCCCTGGGCGCGATCTCGCGCTGGGCGATGTCCCGGACGAGGGCGAGCAGATCCCTCGCCTCTTCCGTCGGCAGTTGACGCTCCACCGGCTGCGGGTCGCGGTCGGACATGGCGTCGGGCTCCTCCCTGTTCGGGCACCGGCGGTCCGGCCCGGGGTGGGGGGCGGCTCCGCCTGATGATCGCGCTTCGCCGAAGGTGCCCGCTCCCGGGTCTCGGAAGCTGCTGACCAGCGGCATGCGCAGTGAGTATGCCCGATCAGCGACCTCCCGTCACCAGTTAACGACCGCTTACTCCAGGAGTCCAGTCGAGCTTGCGCGCGGGCCCGAGATTGGTCCGAACCATTGACCTAGTGGTCTAGTCCTCCTAGGGTGCATGACCAACGCTTTACCGCGTTCATGCCAATCGGCGCGCGTTCCCCTCTCCCCCAGGAGGAGACACCCGAATGCACACTCCCCACCGCTCCCTCGTCCGGGCCCTCGTCTCGGCCGCGTGTACCGCCGCCCTCGGCGCCGGCCTGCTGGCCGGAACGGGCACGGCGACCGCAGCGGCACCGAGCGCCCCGCGGCCGGCGGCCGGCTCGAAGGTCGTCGGCTACTTCACCGAATGGGGCACCTACGACCGCAAGTACTACGTCAAGAACATCGAGACCTCGGGCTCCGCCGCCAAGCTGACCCACATCAACTACGCCTTCGGCAACGTCACCGGCGGCAAGTGCGCCATGGGCGACTCCTACGCGGCCACCGACCGGGCCTACACCGCCGCCGAGTCCGTCGACGGCGTCGCCGACACCTGGGACCAGCCGCTGCGCGGCAACTTCAACCAGTTGCTCAAGCTGAAGAAGAAGCACCCGGGGCTGAAGATCCTGTGGTCCTTCGGCGGCTGGACCTGGTCCGGCGGCTTCGGCGAGGCCGCGAAGAACCCGGCCGCGTTCGCCCAGTCCTGCTACGACCTGGTGAAGAACTCCAAGTGGGCGGGGGTCTTCGACGGCATCGACATCGACTGGGAGTACCCGAACGCCTGCGGCAACACCTGTGACACCAGCGGACGCGAGGCGTTCAAGAACCTGATGGCCGCCCTGCGCTCGAAGTTCGGCTCCGGGAACCTGGTGACGGCGGCGATCACCGCGGACGCCACCAGCGGCGGCAAGATCGACGCGGCGAACTACGCAGGCGCCGCCCAGTACGTCGACTGGTACAACCCGATGACGTACGACTACTTCGGCGCCTGGGACGCGACCGGCCCGACCGCCCCGCACTCCCCGCTGAACTCCTACACGGGCATACCGAAGGCGAACTACCACACCTCGGCAACCGTCGCCAAGCTCAAGGGCCTCGGCATCCCGGCCTCGAAGCTGCTGCTCGGCATCGGCTTCTACGGGCGCGGCTGGACCGGCGTCACCCAGGCGGCCCCCGGCGGCACGGCGACGGGTCCGGCGGCCGGGACGTACGAGCAGGGCATCGACGACTACAAGGTGCTCAAGACCAAGTGCCCCGCGACCGGCACCGTGGGCGGCACCGCCTACGCCAAGTGCGGCAGCGACTGGTGGAGTTACGACACTCCGGCGACCATCGCCACAAAGATGACGTACAAGAACCAGCAGGGCCTCGGCGGCACCTTCTTCTGGGAGCTGAGCGGCGACACCGCGAACGGTGAGCTGATCAAGGCGATCAACTGACGGTCCTTCCGGGTCAGCCGTCCCGGCGTGCGGGCGGCGGGGCCGGGTGGGCGGGGTCCAGCTCCTCGATGGCGCGCAGGGCCCCGCCCAGCGTCTTCACCAGCAGCTCGCACAGTGTGTCGCGGGACAGCCGGGGCCGGTCGATCCAGTCGAGGGTGGCGCCCTCCACGCTGCACACCCAGGAGAGCAGACCCATCCGGGCCACCGCGGAGATGTCGCCACGGCCATAGGCGCCCTCGGCGATCGTGGTGACGATCGCCTCGCGCACGCCGTCCCGGATCGCGTGCACCTCGGTGTCGAAGCCGACGCCGCCGCTGACGATGGTGCGGTAGGCGGCCTGGTGCTGCTCGGCGTAGCGCAGATAGCCGTCGATCGTGCGGTGCACGCGGTCCACGGCGGGCAGCTGGACCCCGCCGGCGGCGGAGGTGACCAGGTCGGCGACGGAGTCCTGGATGATCGCCAGGTAGTAGCCGCGCTTGGACCGGAAGTAGTAGTAGATCAGGCCCTTGGCCACCTGCGCCTGGCGGGCGATGTCGTCCATGGACAGGGCGTCGTAGGACGTGTCGGCGAACAACTTCCGCCCGATGGCGATGAGTTCGGCGCGGCGCGCCACGGAGCGCTCGGTGCCGCGCGCCTGGGTGACGACACGCTGCTGCGGCATGTTCAAGACCGGCCCTGATCTGGGTACGACGGGACAGCCGCAGTATGTCAGAACAAGCCGCAGGCGTGAGCGGTCGGTTCAGAGGCAGATATGCGCCCGTTCACATGCAGGTACGCGCCGGTTCAGAGGCAGGTGCGTGCCGGTTCAGAGCAGGCCGAGCTGGGTCACGAGCATCGCGAGCACCGCGACGAGGATCCAGCCCAGGACGTGCTCGACGATCTTCGGGCCGTCTTCCTGCGGGCCGCCGGTGACGGCGCGGGTGGCGGTGGCCGGGTGTGCGGTCATGGTGTTACTCGCAGAGGTCGGACGTGTACGGCGGAATCCCCCCGCCCATCCGTCCACCATGCCACCCGCGAGGGCGTTCGCGGCGATGAACTTGGTCACACGCCGCGGTACACCGGCCTCAGTGGACGCCCACCGCGGCGAGCGCCTTGCGCTGGTGCGGGTTCGGGTGGGCCGGGAAGTAGAGGTAGCAGACCCCTCCGGTGCCGGAGACGACCTTGCCGGAGGCGTTGTACCGCTTGGTCCTGAGCCAGATGTTCTCCCACTCGCGCCGCTTGTAGACGCGCCGCACCGCCTCGTCGCTCGGCGAGGCCGGGTCGTTGGCGATCACGTCCCCGTCGGCGGTGAAGCCGATGACGGTCATCAGATGGCCGGAGGTGCCGTATCCGGCCCCCGTCAGCTCCTCCTTGAGGAACGACTGGGACGTTATGGCCGGGATGCCGGCGGCGATCAGCGTCTCCAGGTCGCTGAGAGAGGCGAGCCGGGTGACCACGCCCTGGAGGCCGTCGAAGGTGGCCGCGTAGGCCGCGTTGAAGGGCCAGTTGCCGCAGCCCTGGTACTGGTGGTCGTAGGTGAACCGGGCCGCGTGGCAGACCTGCGGGTCGGCGTAGGACGGGTCGACCCACGACAGCTGCTCGGGGGTGAGCCGGCCGCCCCAGTACTCGATGATCATCTGCGAGGAGGTGGGGCTGCACCAGGCCTCGCCGCCGTTGTCGTACTCGGGGTACTGGCCCTTGTGGATCTCCTGCGAGTAGCGCGGGACGGCCAGCTCCTGGGCGAGGCCCGGGGTGGAGGCCGGCACGGTGAAGCGGTCGGGGATGTCGGAGCCCATCGCGCCGAGCCGCCAGACCGTCGGAGTCAGGTGTGTGCCGGGCCGGCGGTAGAGGGTGAGGCGCAGCCGGTACGACGTCAGGCGCAGGCCGGTGCTCGCGTCGTCGATGGCGAAGGTGTCGGTCCAGATCGTGCTCTTGCCGTCGGTCTGGTCGTCCACCGAGGTCCGCTTGATGTCCTGGTCGCCGGCGGCCCAGCGGCCCATCACGTACCAGGGTGTCTCGGTGCCGTCGGAGTACGTGCCGTGCAGCTCGACCTGGAGCCAGGTACCGGCGGGGGTGTGCGCGTTCCAGGAGGCGATGACCTCGGTGGCGGGCACGGTCAGCCGGTGCACCGGGGAGGTCCAGGTGGCGTACTCCCAGGTGGCGGTGGTCCCGGTGTGCGGGTCGGTGTAGTCGGTACGGCCGGCCGGGGCGCCGATCACGACGCCGGGGCGGCTGCCGGAGACCGGCCGGGCGCCCTGGGCGGTGCCGCAGCGCCAGTCGCGGTACGTGGTCCAGCAGTGGTACTCGATCGGGCGGGCCTGCGTCTGGCCGGGGTCGTCGGTGTCGGTGGCGATTCGCGGTGCGGCGACGGCAGCGGGGGCCGCTGTGCCGGTCACCGCGGCGGCGACGGCCACGGCCAGAACGGTTCTGCGGGACGGCTGTTGGGCTCTGCTCATGGGCGCGATGACCCCCAGGGTGTCCGAGACGGGTGATCCGGTGCGGTAACTATGAAGCAGGCCGGATCGTGCTGCCAGCACTTCGGCGCATGCCGCGGCACGAATATTGGTCTGGGCCACTGGCGGGGGTGGCGCGCCGGGGGGCGTCCGAAGGGGCGCGGGGCCGTGTCGCTGTGCCGCTCCGCCGCGAGGGCGCGACCAGCTCCCAGGCACCCGCGCCCCAGGAGGCTCAGACGAGATCCATCGCGGCGACCTCGTCCGGGCGACCGTAGCTGACCGGCCCCTGGAAGCGGCGGCGGGCCGTGGCGAACCACCACACCGTGGCCACCAGCAGGACGACGGCGAGCGCGATCGGCGCGTAGTTGAAGGAGTCGACGGTGATCGGGGAGGCCTGCGGCAGCATGAACAGGACGCTGCTGAGCAGGATCCAGGTCACCGCGAGCCAGCCGATCGGCCTGCCCCAGCGGCCCAGGTGCCAGGGACCGGGCTGGAACGCGTCGCCGAGCCGCAGCCGCAGGAAGATCGGAACGGCGTAGGCGAGGAAGAGGCCGACCACGTTGACGCTGACGATGGCGGTGAACGCCGTGTGCGACCACCAGCCCGGCACCACCAGGGCCAGCGAGCAGGCGACCGCGAGCCAGACCGCCTTCACCGGCGTACGGGTGCGCGGCGAGACCGAGTGCCACCAGCGGGAGCCGGGCATGGCGCCGTCCCGGGAGAAGGCGAAGATCTGCCGGGTGTTGCTCGTGAGGTTGGCCAGACCGCAGAAGAGCATCGCGCCGATGACGATGAGGAGCATCACCTTGGCGGCGCTCAGGCCGAGGCCGTCGATGAGGATCTGCACGGGCGGCGCGGCGGCGCCGGCCACCTTGGCGTAGTCGCCGATGCTGTAGACCAGTGCCAGCATCAGGACGAGGCCGGTGATCGCCGAATAGCCGATGGCGCGGGTGATGCCCTTCGGGGCGCTGACCGTCGCGTGGACCGTTTCCTCGGACATGTGGAAGCTGCCGTCGAACCCGGTGAAGGTCCAGCTGGTGACCAGCAGACCGAGCATGCCGCCGTAAAGCCCGCTCGTGAAGCCGGTGTTGTTCTCGAAATGGGTCACGAAGGAGGCGGACTGGTGATGATCGGGCGTCACGATGAGTGCGCCCACGATCACGACGAGTCCGATCAGCAGCCACCACACGGAAATGCGGTTCAGTACGGCGACGAGCTGGACGGTGTAGGTGTTGGCGAGCCCCTGGAGCACGATGATCAGGGCCGTGATGAGGACCGTCTGGTGGGCGGTCGGCTGGTAGGAGGGCCACTGAAGCTGCACGAACACCTGGATGAAGGTGGCGGCGGCATAGCCGGTGGCGGCGGTGCCGCCGATCTGGCCGACGAAGTTCAGCCAGCCCGTGAACCACGACCAGGCGCCTTTGTGCCGCTTGGCGAGTTTACCGGCGGAGAAATACAGGGCACCGCTCGTCGGATAAGCGGAGGCGACTTCCGCCATGGCCGCGCCGATGAGCAGCACCATCAGCGAGACGCCGATCCAGCCGAACACGAGAATCCGGGGACCGCCCGCGTTCATACCGAATCCGAAGGACGAGAAAATTCCCGAGAGGATATTGATGATGGTGAACGAGATCGCGAAATTGTCGAACGCCTTGAAACGCCTGGTCAGTTTCCGCGGATAACCCATCGCGTGCAGGGTGGCGTCGTCGTCGAGCACGACGGTGTCCGCCGCCCGGGCGCGGGCCCGGGGAGTCGACATCCGTTCCGACACAGATCGGCCTTTCTCTGGGTGGGGGGTGGAGGGGACGTGCGGTCAGGCGGGTCCCGGGACGGGCAGGCCGCAGGCGCGCCGCGCCCGGGAGAGCTGCTCGGCGGGGTCGCCGAAGGCGCTCCAGGGCATGCGCGAGGCGTACGGGCCCATCGCCGTGAAGACCGCCCGGGCCTCGAACGCGCGCTGGGCCATGACCAGCGCGTGCGCGAGGTAGGCCAGGTCGAGCACCGGGGTGAAGCGGTAACCGGCCACCGTGGGCAGCCAGTGCTGGTAGATCGCCAGCGCGGTGGAGCGCCACTGGGGCTGTTCCCAGACCCGGTCGGCGAGCAACTGGGTGGGGTTGTAGCTCTCCACCAGGGCCACCAGGGGCAGCAGCCGGAGGGCGGAGTCGGCGGGCGCCCGCTGACTGAGGAAGGCGGCCACGTCCCAGGCCGCGGTGACCGAGCCGCCGTACCGCGTGACGAAGCAGGACAGGAAGCGGTGGTGGGCCTCGCGGTGCCAGGGGTCGAGGGACAGGATGTGCGCGAACAGCCGCCAGGGTCCGGGCGGGGCGGTGAGCAGGCCCTGCGGCGCCGGGTCGCGCAGCCGGTGCAGCCGGGCCATGGCGAGCCGGGCGACCCAGGGGGTGGGGTCGGCGGGGGCCGCCTCGGCGGCCCGGTCGCAGGCGGTCAGCGCGATCCGCTCCAGCGCCTCGGCGCGTTCGTCGCGGGCGTCGGCGGCCCGCAGGGCGCGCTGCACCGCGACCCGGGCCCACATCAGCGCGGCCTCGGGCGTCGGCTCCTCGGCCAGCCAGCGTTCCACCAGGTCGGTGCCGGCCGCCTCGGAGGCGAGGACGAGCGAGCGGTGGGCGCGCAGGGCGAAGTCGGAACGCGTCTCGGCGAGCGCCTCGTGGGCGTATCGATAACGTCCGGCGCGCACATCGACGCATACGCTCGCCAGGACCCGGTCGTCGGCCGCCGGATGCCATACATAGTGCCCTTCGAATAATTCCGCGGCCATGGTCCCCCTGCCGGTCCCCGTTCGACGCATCACGTTGCGCAGGAGGCACCTTACTCAGCGTGGGGCACAGCCGGAACGCCGAATTCGACATATCGGTCAGGGGATTCGGACTGTTTATCGGTGCCGATTGACTGGCCGCCAGCCGATGGTTCAACGCGCGACCACCACTAGACTGTTTCACGGAAAACCCACAACACCGGACCCCACGCCCCACACACAGCACGACACCCCCCGGGAATCACCATTCACGACCTCGCCGCCCGGCTGCACGGACTTCCTCCCTCCCTGGGACCGGTCCGGCTGATCGCCGTCGACGGGCACGCCGGCTCGGGGAAGTCCACCTTCGCCGAGCTACTGGCGCACGCGCTGGGCGGGGCTCCGGTGCTCCACCTCGACGACATCGCCAGCCATGAGCGGCTCTTCGCATGGACGGACCGGCTCATGACCCAGGTGATCGAGCCCCTGGCGCGCGGCGAGAGCGCGCACTACACCCCTTACGACTGGCGGGCCCGCGCCTTCGGCACCCCGCACCCCCTGCCGGCCGCACCCGTCGTCCTGATCGAGGGCGTCGGCGCCGGCCGGCGCGCCCTGCGGCCGTATCTGGCGCGGCTGCTGTGGATGGAGCTGCCCCGGGAGGAGTCCTGGGCGCGCGGGCGGCAGCGGGACGGCGCTGAGCAGCGGGAGTTCTGGGACGGCTGGGTCGCGGCGGAGCACGCGCACTTCGCCGCGGACCCCTCGCGCCCCCATGCCGATCTGCTGGTGCTCCAGCGACCTGAGGGATATGAGGTACTGCCGGGACCGGCGACGACTCCGGAAGTCGGGCAGGGCCGTGACGCTCGGTGACGGACCGTCCCTGGTGTGGTGAACTGGTGAAGAGCCTTGCGGGACAAGTTCTTCCAGTGCCTCAACTCCGCTTGACCCGGGGGCCGTACAGGTCTTACGTTCTCAATGTGCGGCTTTCGGAGTCGCTCACCAACGCGAAGCCCCCGGTTGTTCCCCCGTGACCGGGGGCTTCGTTCTGCCCGCGAAAGCCGTTTTCCGGGCGCCGCGCGCACCCGCCCTCTCACCCTCGGTCACGAATCGCCGTGCGCCCCGTCTGCTCCCACCTCGTCGAACCCCCCGTGCGGCACCCTTCGGCAGGCGGAGGTACCGCGGGTACGATGCCCTCGGTGCGACCTTCGAGCGGCTGCCTCGCGCACCTGCAACTCCGGTCCGCGGCACAGCGGTTCGACCGCGGCGACCGTCGGGCGACCGCCCGGTGGTGAACCACGGGGACACGGTCTGTGGGGGGACGTGATGGACTTCGGCACGCAGGGCCCCGAGGCCCCGGCCGACCTCGCCTGGCTGCGGGGTGTGGACGCCTACACGATGGGCGCCTACCCGCAGGCGGAGGAGGAGTTCCGCACCGCGGTGCGGATGGACGCGGGCATGGCGGACGCCTGGCTCGGGCTGCACGCGCTCCGGGTCGACACGACCACCGCGCTGCTGCGGATGTTCCGGCACCGCGACCGCTTCGGCGAACAGCGCACCCGGCACCGCCGTAGCCTCAACTCCTGGTACTGGCTGGGCTGGTGGGTGCAGCCGGTGCTGGAGAGCCCACGCGATCTGCTGCTGGCGCACGCCTCCCACTGGCTCGACGGCCGGCATGTGCCCGAGCTGGACCGCGCCCTCGCCGGTCTGCCCCCGGTCGACGCCGACCCGCAGGTCCGCTTCCTGCACGCCTGCCGCGCCTATCTGGTCAAGGACTGGGAGCAGCTGGTCCGGCACACCGACCCGCTGCTGGACGATCCCCTGCTCGGCATCGAGGCCGGCCTGTTCGGCGGCATGGCCCGGGTCCGGCTGGAGATGTACGGCCAGGCCGAGCCGCTGCTGTCGGCGGCGCTGATGCGGTGCCGCAGCGAGCAGCCGCAGCGCAAGGAGCTGCGGTACTGGCTGGCGAGGGCGCACGAGGGAACGGGGCGCTCGGCCGCCGCGCTCCCCCTGTACCGCGCGGTGCACCGGGTCGACCCGGCCTTCATGGACACCTCCGCCCGGCTCGCCGCGATCTCCGAGGGCGACGGGTACGACGAGGCGGTCGACTACGCCGCGATCACGCTGACCGGCGCGGGGCAGGACGCGGTGGACGGGCCGGACGGGTTCGATCCGCTGTTCGGCACCGAGGGCCGGGATCTGCGGCTGCCGGAGCCCGATCTGCCGACCGGGCCGCTGCCGTCGGTGACCGATCCCTCGGTTCGGGTGAAGACGGGGGTGTCCGGGGTGTCCGCCGCGCCGATCCCGGCCGGGCCGACCGACCCGGCGTTACTGGAGGAGGCGCTCGCCGAACTGGAGCGCATGGTGGGGCTCGAACCGGTCAAGCGCCAGGTCAAGGCGCTGTCGGCGCAGTTGAACATGGCACGGCTGCGGGCCGGGCAGGGCCTGCCGGTCCAGCCGCCCAAACGGCACTTCGTCTTCTCCGGCCCGTCCGGCACGGGCAAGACCACGGTCGCGCGGATTCTCGGGCGGGTGTTCTACGCGCTGGGGCTGCTGGGCGGGGACCACCTCGTGGAGGCGCAGCGGGCCGACCTGGTCGGCGAGTATCTGGGGCAGACGGCTGTGAAGGCCAACGAGCTGATCGACTCCGCGATCGGCGGGGTGCTGTTCGTGGACGAGGCCTACTCGCTGTCCAACTCCGGGTACGGCAAGGGGGACGCGTACGGCGACGAGGCCCTGCAAGTGCTGCTGAAGCGGGCCGAGGACAACCGGGACCACCTGGTGGTGATCCTGGCGGGCTACCCGGAGGGCATGGACCGTCTGCTCGCCGCCAACCCCGGGCTGTCCTCCCGCTTCACGACCCGGGTGGACTTCCCCTCCTACCGGCCGCTGGAGCTGACCGAGATCGGCAAGGTGCTCGCGGCGGAGAACGGGGACCGGTGGGACGAGGAGGCGCTGGACGAGCTGCGGTCCATCGCCGGGCATGTGGTCGACCAGGGCTGGATCGACGAACTGGGCAACGGACGGTTCCTGCGGACCCTGTACGAGAAGAGCTGCGCGTACCGGGATCTGCGGTTGTCGACGTACGCCGGTTCGCTCACACGGGACGACCTGGCGACGCTCCGGCTGCCGGACCTGATGCAGGCGTACGGAGAGGTGCTGTCGGGGCGAGGGCCACAGGATCCGTCCTCTTACTAGGCACCGGCAGGTGAGCGCCCCGAAGGGGCGCGGGGAACCGCGCGAGCAGCCCCCGCGCACCCGCAGGCGACAGCGGTCTAGGTGGCCAGCGCCCCCTCCGGCTCCCCGCTCACACGTGGCTCCGGCATCTCCCGGTGCGCCGGGTCGCGGACCTCGCCGACCAGCAGCTCCAGTACGTCCTCCAGGGCCACCAGGCCGAGCACCTTGCCGGTCGCGTCCGCCACCTGGGCCAGATGCGTGGCCGCCCGGCGCATGACCGTCAGCGCGTCGTCCAGCGGCAGCTCGGCACGGAGCGTGGCCATCGGGCGCCACACGTGCTGCGGGACGGCCCGGTCGGAGTCCTCCAGGTCGAGGACGTCCTTCACGTGCACGTACCCCATGAAGGGGCCCTTCTCGTTGGCCGCGACCGGGAAGCGGGAGTAGCCCGTGCGGGCGGTCAGCTCCACGATCTCGCCCGGGGTGACCGCCGGGGTCACCGTTACCAGGGCCTCCCGGCGCAGCAGGACGTCCGTCACCGGGCGCGAGCCCAGCTCCAGGGCGTCCTCCAGGCGCTCCCGCTCCTCCGGGTCGAGGAGGCCGGCCTGGCCGGAGTCCTCCAGGAGCCGGTTGAGCTGCTCGGTGGTGACGACCGCCTCCACCTCGTCCTTCGGCTCGACCCGGAACAGCCGCAGGATGCCCTGGGCGCAGGCGCCGAGGGACACCGTGATCGGCTTGCACAGGCGCGCGAAGTAGACCAGGCCCGGGCTGAGCCACAGCGCGGCCTTCTCCGGGGCGGCCATGGCGAGGTTCTTCGGGACCATCTCGCCGATGACGAGGTGGAAGAAGACCACCGCGGCCAGCGCGATGACGTAACCCAGCGGGTGGATCACGCCGTGCGGGAGGTGGATCCACTCGAACACCGGCTCCAGCAGATGCGCCACCGTCGGCTCGGCGACCGCGCCGAGCGTCAGCGAGCAGACGGTGATGCCGAACTGCGCGGCGGCCATCATCTGCGGCAGGTGTTCGAGGCCGTACAGCACCTGCCGGGCCCGGGCCGTGCCGAGCGGTTCGATCTGGCTGCGGCGGACGGAGACGAGCGCGAACTCGGCGCCGACGAAGAAGCCGTTGGCGAGCACGAGCAGCGCGGCGAAGACCAGTTGCAGGAGGCTCATCGGGCGGCCTCCATCACGTTCACCGCCGGGGCCGTCCTGACCAGGCGGACCCGTTCGGCGCGGTAGTGGCCGACCTGGCGGACCGAGAGCCGCCAGCCGGGCAGTTCGGCCCGGTCGCCGGGGGCCGGGATCCGGCCGAGCAGGTCGGCGACCAGTCCGGCGACGGTCTCGTACGGCCCCTCGGGCACGTCGAGGCCTATGCGCTGGAGGATGTCGACGCGGCAGCTGCCGTCCACGTCCCAGGCGGGCCTGCCGTCCTCGGGCGGGGCGGGGGCCAGCTCGGGCATGTCCTTGGCGTCGTGCTCGTCGCGGACCTCGCCGACGAGTTCCTCGACGATGTCCTCCAGGGTCACCACGCCGGCCGTGCCGCCGTACTCGTCCACGACGACCGCGATGGGCTGCTCGCTGCGCAGCCGGGCGAGCAGGGGCTGGACCGGCAGGGTCTCGGGGACGAGGAGCGCCCTGCGGGCGATCCGGCTGACCGGCGTGCGCAGCCGGTCGTGCACGGGGACCGCCAGCGCGTCCTTGAGGTGGGCCATGCCGACGATCTCGTCGATCTTCTCCCGGTAGACGGGGAAGCGGGACAGGCCGGTGGCCCGGGTGAGGTTGACGACGTCCTCGGCGGTGGCCGAGTCCTGTAGCGCGCTCACCTTCACGCGCGGGGTCATGACGTGCTGCGCGGTCAGCTCGCCCAGGGACAGAGTGCGGACGAACAGGTCGGCCGTGTCCTGCTCCAGGGCGCCGGCCTGGGCGGAGTGCCGGGCCAGGGAGACGAGTTCCCCGGGGGTGCGGGCGGAGGCCAGCTCCTCGGCGGGTTCGACGCCGAGGGCGCGGACCAGCCGGTTGGCGACCGTGTTCAGCGCCGAGATCACCGGACGGAACAGGCGGGCGAAGCGGTGCTGGGGGCCGGCGACGAAGCGCGCGACCTGCAACGGCCGGGACACCGCCCAGTTCTTGGGCACGAGTTCGCCGATCACCATCTGGATCGCGGAGGCCAGCAGCATGCCGACGACCACGGCGACGCCGGAGGCGGCACCCTCGGGGATGCCGAGCGCGGCGAACGGGCCGCGCAGCAGCTCGGCCAGGGCCGGTTCGGCGAGCATCCCGACGACCAGGGAGGTGATGGTGATGCCGAGCTGGGTGCCGGAGAGCTGGAAGGACAGCTCCTTCAGCGACTCCACGACCGTACGGGCGCGGGTGTCGCCGTCGGCGGCGGCCTTCTCGGCCTCCGGGCGCTCGACGGTCACGAGGCCGAACTCGGCGGCCACGAAGAAGCCGTTGGCGAGAATCAGCAGGAACGCCGCTCCGAGGAGCAGCAGGGGGATGGTCACGCTGCCACCGCCTTCCCGCTCTGTCGGGCAGGGGTGGCGCAGGTACTACAGGACGATCCGTCCATCGCCGGAGGGAGTCACTCCTCGGGTAGCAGGAACCCCTGTGCACCGGGCGGCGCGCAGGGGCGGAGGCGCAGCGAGAGGGCCTCCGCCCACCAGATTAATCAAGATCTGGGCTCGTGCGGCAGGGCGGACGGCGCCGAGTGGGCCTCGGCGAGCGCGCGCAGGGCCTTGGCGTCGGCGATGGCCCGCTGCTTGGCGAGGCCCGGCTGGATGCCGAGCGCGGGCAGGCTGGTGCCGTCGCTGAGGTCGAGGAACACCCAGGGGTCGCCCGGCCGGAGGTTCACCCGGAGGATCTCCTCCCAGGCCAGGCGCCGCTTGCCGGCGATGTTGACGACGGTGACGCCGGACTCGTCGGCGACCACCTTCACCCGGGCCAGCTGGGCCAGGACCCAGAAGATCAGCGCGCCGGTGACGACGAAGCTGAGCTTCGAGCCCGGGCCGAGGTGCTCCAGCAGGATCGCGATCCCGCTTATCACCAGGAAGATCACGACACCGGCGGTGAGCAGGATCGCCCGGGTGTGCCCCGGCCGGAAGGTGACGGGGAGGCGGGGAAGAGGGGGCAGGTCGGACATCTCTCGGACGTACCTCTTACAGGCGGCAGGCGTGGATGGCCGTGGTCAGGATGGCGCGGGCGCCGATGGCGTAGAGGTCGTCCATGATCCGCTGGGCCTCCTTGGCGGGGACCATGGCGCGGACCGCGACCCAGCCCTCGTTGTGCAGCGGGGAGACGGTCGGGGACTCAAGGCCGGGGGTGAGCGCGACGGCCTTCTCCAGCTGCTCGACCCGGCAGTCGTAATCCATCATCACGTACGTCCGGGCGACCAGGACGCCCTGGAGGCGGCGCAGGAACTGCTGGACCTTCGGCTCCTCGCCGTCGGCGCCGGTGCGGCGGATGACGATCGCCTCGGACTTCATGATCGGCTCGCCGAAGACCTCCAGGCCCGCGTTGCGCAGGCTGGTGCCGGTCTCCACGACGTCGGCGATGACCTCGGCGACGCCCAGCTCGATCGCGGTCTCGACGGCGCCGTCCAGGTGGACGACGGAGGCGTCGATCCCGCGGTCCGCCAGGTGCCCCGCGACGATGCCCTCGTAGGAGGTGGCGACCGTCTTGCCCTTGAGGTCCTCGATGCCGTCGGCGGTGCCGGGCTTGGCGGCGAAACGGAAGGTGGAGCGGGCGAAGCCGAGCGGGAGGATCTCCTCGGCGTCGGCGCCGGAGTCGATCAGCAGGTCGCGGCCGGTGATGCCGATGTCGAGGCGGCCGGAGGAGACGTAGATCGCGATGTCGCGGGGGCGGAGGTAGAAGAACTCGACCTCGTTCTCCGGGTCGACGATGCGCAGCTCTTTGGACTCGCGGCGCTGCTGGTAGCCGGCCTCATGCAGCATCTCCGCCGCAGGGCCGGACAGTGAACCCTTGTTGGGGACGGCGATGCGCAGCATGAGGTCGGCTTCCTTTGCGTGAAGGGGTTTTCTACGGCTGTGTGCGACAGGCGGCTTACAGGTGGGCGTAGACGTCGTCCAGGGAGATCCCGCGGGCGACCATCATCACCTGGACGTGGTACAGCAGCTGCGAGATCTCCTCGGCCGCCGCCTCCCTGCCCTCGTACTCGGCGGCCATCCAGACCTCGGCGGCCTCCTCGACGACCTTCTTGCCGATGGCATGGACACCCTTGCCGACCAGCTCCGCGGTACGGGAGGTGGCGGGATCGCCGTGGGCGGCCTTCTGCTGGAGCTCGGTGAAGAGCTCCTCGAACGTCTTCTTGGACATGGTGCTGCCCACCCTACGCGGTCGGCTCCACTCCTCAGTGCCAGGGTTCGGATACTGAGCGGAGCGTGGCCGCGGTCGCCACGGCGGCGGTCACCGCCTCGTGGCCCTTGTCCTCGTTCGAGCCCTCCAGGCCGGCCCGGTCCAGGGCCTGCTCCTCGGTGTCGCAGGTGAGCACGCCGAAGCCGACGGGGACGCCGGTCTCGACGGAGACCTGGGTGAGGCCCTGGGTGACGCCCTGGCACACGTAGTCGAAGTGGGGGGTGCCGCCCCGGATGACGACGCCGAGGGCGACCACGGCGTCGTAGCCGCGGCCCGCGAGGACCTTGGCGGCGACCGGCAGCTCGAAGCTGCCGGGGACCCGGATCAGGGTCGGCTCGTCGATGCCCAGGTCACGCAGGGCGCGCAGGGCGCCGTTCACCAGACCGTCCATCACCTGCTCGTGCCACTGCGCCGCGATGACGGCGACCCGCAGGTCGCTCACATTGCGTACGGACAGTTCCGGTGCACCCTTGCCGCTCACGTCTCTCCTCAGTGCTTTCGTGCTTACTGGTTGCCACAGGTGGTCGCGGACGCGGCCACAGAAGCCGACACGGCGGGCGTGTCGAGCCAGGGCAGGTCGTGCCCCATCCGGTCCCGCTTGGTGCGCAGGTACCGGAGGTTGTGCTCGCCGGCCTGGACGGGCATCGGCTCCCGGCCGGTGACCTTCAGGCCGTGGCGCAGCAGCGCCTCGGTCTTGTCGGGGTTGTTGGTCATCAGCCGGACGCCGCGTACGCCGAGGTCGGCGAGGATCTGCGCGCCGGCGCCGTAGTCGCGGGCGTCGGCGGGCAGGCCGAGTTCGAGGTTGGCGTCCAGGGTGTCGTGGCCCTGCTCCTGGAGTTCGTAGGCGCGCAGCTTGGACAGCAGGCCGATGCCGCGTCCCTCGTGTCCGCGCAGGTAGACGACGACGCCCCGGCCCTCGGTCTGGATGCGTTCCAGGGCGGTGTCCAGCTGGGGGCCGCAGTCGCAGCGCAGGGAGCCGAAGACGTCGCCGGTGAGGCATTCGGAGTGGACGCGGACCAGGACGTCCTCGCCGTCGCCGATCTCGCCGTGGACGAGGGCGACGTGTTCGACGCCGTCGACGGTGGACCGGTAGCCGTACGCCCGGAAGGTGCCGTGCCGGGTGGGCAGGCGGGTCTCGGCCTCGCGGCGGACGGTGGGCTCGCTGCTGCGGCGGTAGGCGATCAGGTCCGCGATGGAGATGATCGTCAGGCCGTGCTTGCGGGCGAACGGGATCAGCTCGGGCAGCCGGAGCATCCGGCCGTCCTCACCCGCGATCTCCACGATGGCGCCGGCCGGGCGGAGCCCCGCGAGCCGGGCGAGGTCGACGGCGGCCTCGGTGTGGCCGTTGCGCACGAGGACACCACCGGACCGGGCGCGCAGCGGGAAGACGTGGCCGGGGCGGACGAGGTCGGTGGGCTCGGCCGTGCCGCTCGCGAGCAGCTGGAGCGTCGTCGCGCGGTCGGCGGCCGAGATGCCGGTACTCACGCCGTGGGCGGCGGAGGCGTCCACCGAGATCGTGAACGCGGTCTTCATCGACTCGGTGTTGTCCTGGACCATCTGCGGCAGCCGCAGCCGGTCCAGTTCCTCGCCCTCCATGGGGGCGCAGATCAGGCCCCGGCACTCGCTCATCATGAAGGCGACGATCTCGGGGGTGGCCTTCTCTGCGGCGATGACGAGGTCGCCCTCGTTCTCGCGGTCCTCGTCGTCCACGACGACCACCGGGCGGCCCGCCGCGATGTCGGCGATGGCCTGCTCGACCGGGTCGAGGGCGAAGTTCTCGGTGTCGTCGGTGCCGTACAGCAGCGGTGCAGAGGTCATGCCGGCGCTCCTTCCAGTGCGGGCTGCGGGCCCCGGCGGGAGCGCAGCCACCAGTCGCGCATGCCCCACAGGACGAGTGCGCCGTAGATGACGTAGACGAAGCCGGAGAAGGCGTAGCCGTTGGCGAAGTTGAGGGGGACGCCGACGAGGTCGACGAGCAGCCAGGCGATCCAGAACTCGACCATGCCCTTGGCCTGGGCGTACATCGCGACCACGGTGCCGACGAAGATGTAGGCGTCGGGCCACGGGTCCCAGGACAGCTTCGGGTAGGCCGTGAAGAGCAGGGCCACGGCGACCGTGCCGGCGGCGGCCGCGGCGAGCATGGCCGCGCGCTCCCGCCAGGTGGCGAAGCGGGGGGCGATGTGGCCGTCGTCGGACCGGTCCTTGGTGCGCTGCCACTGCCACCAGCCGTACAGCGCGACGGCCATGACGACGACCTGCTTGCCGGCGCTGCCGGTCAGGTGGCCGTAGAAGGCGGCGAACAGGACCAGGCCGGACAGGAACTGCACGGGCCAGGTCCACAGGGAGCGGCGCCAGCCGAGGGCGAGGGTGATCAGGCCCAGGATGTTGCCGATCATGTCGGACCAGATGATGTGCTGGCCGAAGAGGGTGAACGCCTCGGAGTTCATCCAGTTCACTTGGTGGCTCCCTGGGCACGGTCGCCGAGGAGCCGCTCGACGTACTTGGCGATGACGTCCACTTCGAGGTTGACCGGGTCGCCGGGCTGCTTGTGGCCGAGCGTGGTCAGGTCGAGGGTGGTCGGGATGAGGCTGACGGTGAAGTGGTCGGGGCCGGCCTCCACGACGGTGAGGCTGATGCCGTCGACGGTGATGGAGCCCTTCTCCACGACGTAGCGGGAGAGGTCGGCGGGGAGGGAGATCTTCACGATCTCCCAGTGCTCGGAGGGCGTGCGCGCCAGGATCTCGCCGGTGCCGTCCACGTGTCCCTGCACGATGTGTCCGCCGAGGCGGGCGCCGACGGCGGTGGGGCGCTCCAGGTTGACGCGGGAGCCGACGGTGAGCGCGCCGAGGCTGGAGCGTTTCAGGGTCTCGGCCATGACGTCGGCGGTGAACTCTTCGCCCTCGTGCTCGACGACCGTGAGACAGACCCCGTTCACGGCGATGGAGTCGCCGTGCCGCGCGCCGTCGGTCACGACGGGGCCGCGGAGACGGAAGCGGGAGGAGTCGCCGAGGTTCTCGACGGCGGTGACTTCACCCAGCTCTTCGACGATTCCGGTGAACACTTCCCGGGTCCTCCTGCCTCTTCGGGCACGGACTCCGGGGCCTGTCGATGACGACAGAAAGGTACGGATGAGCACACACCGGGGGCGTCGCCGGAAAGGGACACGTCCGCGCACGGACCTGTCCAGATACGGCGGCGCGCACACGGAAAACGCATGCCCGCCCGCCGCGCACTGCCTCCCATCCGGACTTTAACCGTCGGTCCAGGAATTTCACCTGGTCAACCGGCCGCTGGAAGCGACCGGGTCGCGGACTGTAACCGCCGGTTCGGAGTTTCACCGACCCCGGAGTGCGCTGCTTCTGGTACAGGGCCAGTGTGCCACGCCCGGTACGCGTCCATGCGGGTGAGAGGTGTGGGGTCGCTCACAGCGCGTGCCGCCGCTTTCGCGTGGCGCGACCGCCTTCGTCAACTGACCGGTACGGAAAGAGTATTGGCCTCGGTCCGGACCATTGACCGTACTGGTCTAGTCCTTTTAGGGTGCGGACGGGCCCGGCGGCGGTGACGACGGCCCTTGCCCGCCGCCGGGCCGCCACCCCGCCCAGTACAGTCACCCGCATGACGGCACCGGTGATCCGCGCGATCGAGTGGGACGGGACGGCGTGGGACGACCCCACCGCCGAGCAACTCCACGATCTGCTGGCGGACATGAGTCTGACCTGGCGGTTCGTCGTCGTGGAGCGGCTCGACCGGGAGCCCGCCGGGCACCACTACATCCAGGTCCGTCTCAACGACGATCTGAGTTACCAGGTCGAGTACCGCGAGGGCGGCCCGGACCGGCACTTCCAGGCCCGGGTGCCGCGCGAGCACGACGCGTTCGCCGTCGAGCCCGTGGCCGAGGTGGTACAGGCCTGGGCGTTCGAACGGCCGGGCTGGCGGGAGGCGCTGCCGTGGGCCCCTTGGCGACCGGCGGAGGAGCCGCGCCGGCCCTGAGGTTCCGTCCCTCGATGCTGCGGCCGTAGCGGTCGGGCGAGGGGACGACGAGGGCTCTTGACGGTTCGGCGGGTGCCTGACGGGACGCCACGCGCCCTGTCAGCTGCCGCCTGTGCGCCGCTCCTGTGAGGCGAGGCCCGCCGGGCCACCTCCTTTCACCGGCGGCCACCGTTCCCGGTCCTGCAAGCAGTGTGGCCGGACCCCGATGGCCGCTTCCTCTGGCAGCCGGGGACCGACGAGCAGTACCAGCAGACCCGGCCGCAGTTGTGGTTGAAGCCGGCCGAGCACCCGGCAGGGGTCCGGGTCGAACTCGCGACCGGTTGAGGTGTCGCAGCGACTCCCCGAGTGACAGTTCGAGCGAGCCAGGACCCGCTTGGGTCGCCGCGACGAAGGTGTCTGGCAGGGGCTCGCCATCGAGGACCGATGGCCGGTTCTCACGCAGCCGCTCGGTGCGCCGGCCATACGGTGTCAGCCGCCCGGGCGCTCCGGTGGCGCGAACAGTTCGTCCTGCGCCCGCTCCCGGGCGGTGAGGAGCGCGCCGCGGAGTACGGCCGTCCCGCCGAGGCTGCTCGCCCGCACCTCGGTGACCAGCGGCGACATCAGGCGCAGCCGCTCCTCCACCAGCCCGGCGAGCACCGCGCCCCCGGCCTGGCCGACCTCCCCGCCGAGCACCACACAGCCGGGGTCCAGAACGGCCACCACGGAGGCGGCACCGACGGCGATCCGGTCGGCGAGGACACGAAGGAAGCGGGCGGCGGGAAGGTCGCCGGGCAGGGCCACCGAGGGTGTGCCGCTCGCCTCCGCCGCTTCGGGCGCCCCGCATCCGACATGCCCCGGGTTCGCTGTCGCAGCCACGTCACCCACCCCCGGCGCCACGAACCCCGCCCTCCCGGACGCCGACGCGGCGACAGCACCCGGCTCCGCGCCCCCCTTCACGTCCGCCGCACCCGGCCGCGCCACCGGCACCGGCACCCCCTGCCCCGCCACGGGAACCGGCACCCCCTGCCCCGCCTTCTCCAACTCCGCCACAGCCCCCCGCACCGCCTCCGCCGCCCCCGGGCCGTCCGGTGTGGCAGGTGTCGGGAGGCCGCACTCTGTTGCCAGGGTGGCGAGTGCCGCCGCGCCGGTGAGGGAGTGGAAGCCGCCGGCACAGTCGGTCGCCGACGGGAGGGTGTCCGTTCCCGGGACCGGCAGGAAGCCGATCTCGCCGGTACCGCCGGAGGCCCCGCGGCGCAGGGTGCCGTCCAGGACGACCGCGGCGCCGACGCCGTGGCCGAGCCAGAGCAGGACGAAGGTGTCCCGGTCCCGCGCGGCGCCCTCGCGCTGTTCGGCCAGGGCGGCCAGGTTGGTCTCGTTCTCGACGGTGACCCGGGCGCCGGGCAGCCGGTCCTGGAGGGTGGCGGCCAGGCTGCGGTGCCAGGCGGGCAGCCCGGCCGAGTCGCGGAGGTCCCCGGTGGCCGGGTCGATCAGGCCCGGCGCGCCGATGCCGACGGTGTGCAGCCGGTCGGCGCCCGCCTCCTTGGCGGCGCTCTCCACCGCCGCCACCGCCTGTTCCACGGCGGGGCCGGTACCGGCGTCCCGCCCGATCGGCACGGCCGCCTCGGCGAGCACCCGACCGACCAGGTCGGAGACGAGGACGAACACGCCCTCGGTGCGGACGTCGAGCGCGGCGAGGTGGGCGCGGTCCGCGACGAGGCCGTAGAGCCGGGCGTTGGGGCCCCGGCGCTGTGCGCCGGACTCGCCGACCACCGTGATCAGCCCGGAGGCCGTGAGCCGGTCGACCAGGTCGGCGACCGTCGGCCGGGACAGTCCGGTCAGCTGCTTCAACTGCCCTGCCGTGAGCGGGCCTTCCTGCTGCAACAGCCGCAGGGCCAGCCGGTCGTTGATGGCCCGGGCGGTGCTGGGTGATGCGGGCATGACGGGAATCCTCCCAGATCGCCGTGGCGCGGCGAGACGCTGTGGCCGCTATCTATCAGGCAGGGTTCCTGATAGTTTACGGCGCGTTGCAGCGGAGCGGGGCTGGGCACGCCCGGGGAGGGGACAGGATCATGAGTGACGTGACGCGTGCGGGCGACGAGGTCAGGCGCGCCCGGTACGCCGTGGCGGCCGTGTTCGCCGTACACGGCGCCGTGACCGGCTCGTTCGCGACGCGCGTGCCCTGGGTCCAGGACCACACCTCGCTCGGCGCGGGCCAGTTGGGGTTCGCCCTGGCCTTCACGGCGCTCGGCGCCTCGTGCGCGATGCCGCTGGCGGGCGGGATCACCCATCGCTTCGGCAGCCGTACGGCCCTGCGCGGGCTGCTCGCGCTGTGGACGCTGTCCCTGATCCTGCCGTCGATCGCGCCGAACCTGGTCACCCTGTGCCTGGCGATGTTCGTCTACGGAGCGAGCGCGGGCATGGCCGATGTCGCGATGAACGCGCTCGGTGTGGAGGTCGAGCGGCGGCTCGAAAAGTCGATCATGTCGGGACTGCACGGCATGTGGAGCGCGGGCGCCCTCGTCGGCTCTGCGGCCGGCACCCTCGCCGCGCATCTCGGCGCGGACGCGCGCGTGCACTTCGCCCTGGCGTCGGCCGTCCTCACCCTGCTCGGTCTCGTCGCCTGCACCTGGGTGCTGGACCTCCAGCCCGCCGAGGACGAGGAACCGCCGCCGCGGTTCGCGCTGCCGCCGCGTTCGGCGCTGCTGATCGGCGCGGTCGGCTTCTGCGCGGTGTTCGCGGAGGGCGCGAGCCTGGACTGGTCGGCGGTGTTCCTGCGGGACCGGCTGGACAGTTCGGCCGGGCTGGCGGCGGCCTCCACGACCGGGTTCATGCTGACCATGGCCGTGGCCCGGATCGGCGGGGACGCGGTGGTGAACCGCTTCGGCGCGGTCCGCACGGTGCGGGCCGGTGGTGTTCTGGCCGGGCTGGGCGGGCTGCTGATCGTGCTGGCCGGGCATCCGGCGGTGGCGATGGCCGGGTTCGCGCTGATGGGGCTCGGCATCGCGGTGGTCGTACCGCTGTGCTTCGCGGCGGCCGGGCACGCCGGCCCGAACCCCAGTCAGGCCATCGCGGGCGTGGCGACCATCACCTACACCTCGGGGCTGATCGCGCCGAGCCTGATCGGCGGGGTGGCCCAGGCGACCAGCCTGATGGTGTCCTTCGTGGTGGTGACGGCGCTGGCGTGCGGGCTGGCGGTGTTCGCGGGCGTACTGCGTACCGCCGAGCGCCCGGGCGGCGGCGAGGTCAGCCGACGGGCCGCAGCAGTTCCCGACCCGCGGCCCTGAAGGTCTCGCTCCAGGGCGCGGGGCGCATGGTCGCCGCGTCCAGCCGGACCAGCACCCGGGTGCCCTGGGCGTAGGTGTCGGTCCCGTCGGCCGAGCAGAACCGGAAGCCGTAGGTGAGGCCGGTGGTGCCGAGCCGTTCCAGCCAGAGATGGACGGCGTAGGTGCCGGGCCGGGTGACCGGCGCCTCGTAGCTGATGCGCAGTTCGCGGACCGCGTTGCAGGCGTCGCCGGCCGCCGCCCAGTCGCCGTCGAAGCGGACGCCGTGCTCGTTCCACAGCTCGGTCCAGGCGCGCTCGACCATCAGCGGGTAGCGGGCGTTGTGCAGCAGCCCGAGCGCGTCGAGGTCGTCGAAGTGGACGGTGACGGGGATCAGCCGGCCGTAGGAGACGGCGGGGGCGGTCGGGGCTTCGGCGGTCACGGGAAGGGCTCCTGAGCAGCGCGTGTTGGGGTGGCGACACCCCCGTACGCCACCATACTAAGCGACCGCTCAGGAGCCCGGCCGGGAAGCCCCCAGGTCAGCGGGGGTCAGCCCGCTATCGAGTCCAGCTGCTCGGTGGCGGGCCGCAGCGCCCAGAGGTCTCCCCCGGGCGGCGCCTCCAGCTTCGGCACGGCCGCCTTCGCCAGCGGGTCACCGGCGTCGGCCGCCGCGTGCACGACGTCGGCCGCCGCGTAGCGGTGGAACTCCAGCTCGGGGTGCGGCCAGGCGGCGGCGCCGGTCGCGGCGGGCAGCAGATAGTCGACCGCCTTGAACAGGGTCTGCCCGTCCGGCCCCGCGTAGCCCCACAGGTTCACGCCGACGTGCCGGCCGATGGCCGCGAGCCGGGTGTAGGCGACGAGGTCGAAGGTCGAGTAGTGCCAGCTGCGGGTGCGGGTGAGTTCCTGGGGCTGGCTGCCGTCGGCCGCGATCTGCGGGTCGATCCGCTTCGCGCGCGCGTCCAGCACGGTCCGCCGGGCGAGCGCGGTGTCGCCGGTGGCGTAGGCGAGGGCGGCGAGCTGCATGTCGTAGAAGGTGCCGTGGTTGTTGGCGGCTGCGCCCTCCTGCCGGCCGAAGTCGCTGTCCTTCAGCCAGTCGCGGAAGTCCTCGTTCCACCGGGTCATCGCGGTACGGTCGGCGGCCGTCCAGCCGGGTGCGCCGGTGGCGAGGATCGCCTGCGCGTCCAGGACGCTGGTGTAGGACTGCGAGAAGTCGATGACGCCGATGGCCCGGCCGTCGTACTTGCACGGGATGAACTGGGCGTGGTTCAGGTTGGGGTTCATCCGGGTGGCCGGGTCGAGGAACCAGGTGCGCAGGATCTGCCCGGCCTTCTCGGCGTAGCTCCGCTTGCCGGTGTAGTACCAGGCGAGCGAGAGGTCGTACGTCGCGTCGAAGACCTTCTCCACGTCCTGCCGGTCGGTCCCGGTGTCGACCTCCGGATTGCGCTGGCCGTCGCGCTGGACGTACGGGCAGCCCCAGGGGTTGTCGGCGGTGGGGGCGGTCGTGGGCCACCAGTAGGGGGCCTGGCTCAGGTAGTCGTGGACGTCGCCGCCGGGGGCGGGCTTCGGCTTGTCGACGACCGTCCAGGGGCCCTGGTCAAGCCAGCCGTCCGCGCGGGTGGTCAGGTCCGCGAGGGCGTGCCGGAGCCGGGGGTCGTGGGGCAGGCGGGCCCGGGTCTGCTGGAGTCGGACGCCGTCCAGGACCGCGGTGCGCGGGGCCTTGGGCGGTGCCGCGTGGGCGGAGGGGGCGAGCAGGGCTCCGAAGGCCACCACGGCGGCGAGGAGCGCGGCCGCTCGGGGTCTTCCACTCATTCAGGCACTCCGATCTTCGCTCGACCCGATCAGGGACTCGATCAGGTATGTGAACGCAGTTCACGAGGAGGACCGTGTGAGCGTAGAGCCGCCAGGTACCCCTGACAATGGTTCGGACCCTCTTCACGTACAGAGAAAGCGAAACCCCTCATGGATCTCGGCGTGCGCTGGAAGCTGCACGGTGACGGGCGCACGCCCGCGCCCGGAGCGGTGGTACGCCCCGACGAACGGCTGTCCTGGCCCCGCACCGTGGGCCTGGGCGCCCAGCACGTGGTCGCGATGTTCGGCGCCTCCTTCGTGGCCCCCGTGCTCATGGGCCTGGACCCGAACCTGGCGATCATGATGTCGGGCGTGGCGACCATGATCTTCCTGCTCGCCACCCGCGGCCGGGTGCCGAGCTACCTCGGCTGCTCCCTGTCCTTCGTCGGCGTGGCCGCCGTCATCCGCGCCCAGGGCGGCACGAGCGCGACCGTGACCGGCGCGGTCCTCGTCGTCGGTGTCGTGCTGTTCCTCGTCGGCCTCGCGGTGCAGCGCTTCGGCGCGCGGATCATCCACGCCGCCATGCCGCCGATCGTCACCGGCGCGGTGGTCATGCTGATCGGCTTCAACCTGGCCCCGGTGACCGCGTCCACCTACTGGCCGCAGGACCAGTGGACGGCCCTGCTGGTGATGCTCTTCACCGGTCTGGCGGTCGTCTGCCTGCGCGGTTTCTGGTCCCGCGTCGCGATCTTCCTGGGCCTGGTCTTCGGGTACGGCCTCTCCTGGGCGTCCGACCGGGTCTTCGGCAAAATCCACTCGGTGGACGCGAGCGGCAAGCTCACCGACCACTGGCGCCTGGACCTGTCCGGCGTCTCCAAGGCCGACTGGATCGGCCTGCCGTCCTTCCACGGGCCGTCCTTCCAGTGGTCGGCGATCCTGGTCGCGCTGCCGGTCGTCATCGCGCTCGTCGCCGAGAACGCGGGCCACGTCAAGGCCGTCGGTGAGATGACCGGCGACCCGCTGGACGACAAGCTCGGTACGGCGATCTCGGCGGACGGCGTCGCCTCCGTGCTGTCGACGGCCGTCGGCGGCCCGCCCAACACCACCTACTCCGAGAACATCGGCGTGATGGCCGCGACCCGCGTCTACTCCACCGCCGCCTACTGGGCCGCCGCCGGCTTCGCGCTGCTCTTCGGCGTCTGCCCCAAGTTCGGCGCGGTCGTGGCCGCGATCCCCGGCGGGGTGCTCGGCGGCATCACCGTCATCCTCTACGGCATGATCGGCCTGCTCGGCGCCCAGATCTGGCTCCACGCCAAGGTGGATCTGCGCAACCCGCTGAACCTGGTCCCGGCCGCCGCGGGCATCATCATCGGCGTCGGCAACGTCACCATGAAGTTCACCGACACCTTCTCGCTCAGCGGCATCGCCCTCGGCACGCTGGTCGTCATCACCGGCTACCACGCGCTGCGCGCCTTCGCCCCGGCCCACCTGAAGAAGCAGGAGCCGCTGCTGGACGAGGGCACGTCCTCCTACGACACGGAGGCGGACGCGGCGGCGCCGCGCGCCGAGTCGTAGTCCGGCGTTCCCCCGTTCCGGCGAAGCACCGGGCCGGTCGGCACGCCGACCGGCCCCGGGCTGGGACCCTTCCCCCATGGTGCAGCTGGAACACCTCACCGCCCCCGTCGACACCGTCGTCGCCCGGATGCGCGCGCTGGACGCGGCCCTGCCCCCACGGGACGGTGTCGCCGTGTTCAACCGGGTCTACCTCGCCGTCACCGAGGAGATCGACCGGCGCCTCGACGCCGGGGAGTTCCCGGACCCGCGCGCGGCGACCGCACTGGACGTGCGGTTCGCCGAGCGCTATCTGGCGGCGGTGGACACGGCCGCCGCGGACCGCCGCCCGCCCGCCTGCTGGCGTCCCCTGTTCCAGTTCCGCCGCCATCCCGGGGTACGGCCGCTTCAGTTCGCGCTGGCGGGCATCAACGCGCACATCGGGCACGACCTGGCCCTGGCCGTGGTCGACGCCTGCCGCACGCTCGGCTGCGAACCCGCCGATCTGGAGGACGAGTTCGACCGCGTGGGCGATCTCCTGGTGTCGCTGGAGGAGCGCATCCGCGAGGATCTGATGCCGGGCCCCGACCTGTTCCAGATCGCCGACCCGCTCACCCACCTGCTGGGCTCCTGGAGCCTGGAGCGGGCCCGGGACGCGACCTGGGCGGCGGCCCGGGCCCTGTGGGCGCTGCGGCACTGCGCCGACGTGGCCGGGGAGTTCACCGAGCGGCTGGACGCGGCGGTGGGGTTCGCGGGCCGGATGTTGCTGACACCGCTGGCCGACTGAGACTCCAGCGGGATGGAAAAGGCGCGGGCGGCCGGCATCCGGGGCCGGCCGCCCGCGCCTTGGTCCGTCTCCCGGGTCAGTCCTCGGGAAGCTCCACCGGCGCGATCTCGTCGTAGACGTCACCCGGACCCGGGTTCGCCGCGTCCGTCTCGCCGCCGAGGTGGTGCATGACGCCCCAGACCGCGTTCAGCGCGGTCTGGACGGCACCCTCGGCCCAGCCGGCCGTCCAGGAGATGTCGTCGCCGGCGAGGAAGATGCCCCGCTTGTCCTCGGGCAGCCGGTCCTGCATGAAGTGCGTGAACAGGCGCCGCTGGTAGCGGTAGTGGCCGGGCAGGTTGGCCTTGAACGCGCCCATGAAGTAGGGCTCGTTCTCCCAGGAGACCGTCACCGGGTTGCCGATGATGTGCTTGCGGATGTCGACCTTCGGGTAGATCTCGCCGAGCGACTTCAGCATGACCTCCATCCGCTCGTTCGCGGACAGCGGGAGCCACTTCAGGCTGTCGTCGCA
This sequence comes from Streptomyces sp. NPDC029138, assembly GCF_055564375.1. Taxonomy (NCBI): domain Bacteria; kingdom Bacillati; phylum Actinomycetota; class Actinomycetes; order Kitasatosporales; family Streptomycetaceae; genus Streptomyces; species Streptomyces sp. NPDC029138. The sequence goes on along the minus strand of NZ_JBVHWM010000002.1, from coordinate 322,732 downwards.
CCAGGTGTACGACAGGCAGATGACGGCGGGCTTGTCCGGGCCGTCGTCCAGCAGGTAGGTGCCGCGGGTCATGCGGTCGGTGAGCGTCATCGACATGACGTCCCGGCCCGTCTCCTCGTCCTTGTCGAGCCAGAAGGGCCGGTCGACCGGGACGAAGAGCTTGCTGGACTCCATGTAGTGGGTGCGCTCGATCGCGGTCCAGTGGTCGATCGGGAAGAGCGAGTCGTCGCAGGCGATCTTGGACAGCAGCATCCAGGACTGGGCGGTGAAGATCGCCGCCTTGTACGTGCGGATGTCGCCGTTCGCGTCCGTCACGGTGATCCGGTTGCCGGCGGTGCGGTGCAGCCGGGTCACGGCCGGCAGCGGCTTGCCGCCCTCGTGCAGCGTGGCGAGCGAGGTGCCGTACGGCCAGTGGACGATCTTCTCCGGTTCGCGCTCCCACAGGCGCAGCGGCAGCTGCTGCGAGCCGCCGACGATGCCGCGGTGGTGGTCGTCGGCCTCGGTGTAGACGACGCGGAGGATCTCCAGGATGGAGTTCGGGAAGTCGGTGTCCCAGCCGCCGGTGCCGAAGCCGACCTGGCCGAAGATCTCGCGGTGCCGGAAGGACTTGAAGGCCTCCGAGTCGCAGAGGAAGCCGTAGAAGGTCTGGTTGTCCAGCTTCTCGACCAGCTTCGCCCAGATCTCCCGGATGCGCGGCACGTCCCGCTCGCGCATCGCGCGGTTCATGTCGGAGAAGTCGGCGCCCTCTTCGAGGCACTTGTTCCAGGCCTCGGCGACGTCCCGGTAGACCTGGGGCAGGTCGTCGATGGTCTCGGCGTAGTGCGACTCACCCTTGAGGTCGACCACGGTGGACGGGGTCGCCTCGGCCAGGGGGTTCGGGAACGGCCTGGTCTCCAGGCCGACCAGGTCGATGTAGTGCTGGAGCGCGGTGGAGGACGGCGGGAAGCGCATGGCGCCCATCTCGGCGGTCAGCGAGTCGTCGCAGCCCTCGAAGCCGACCGTGCGCAGCCGGCCGCCGATCTGGTCGGCCTCGTAGACGACGGGCTTGAGGCCCATCTTCATCAGCTCGTAGGCGGCCACGATGCCGGACAGGCCGCCGCCGATGATCGCGACCTCGGTGCCGTGCTCGGTCGCCGGGACCTGGCCGAGGCCCGCCGGGTGGGCGAGGAAGTCGTCGTAGGCGTAGGGGAAGTCCGGGCCGAACATGGTGATCGGCGGCTGCTGCTCGTCGGTGTGCTCGACGGCGTTGGGCACCGTGGACGTCATGGGGTACGGACTCCTTGCGCGGGGGTGGTTCGGGGAAGGCTCGGGTGTCAGACGAGGGACCCGTACAGACCGGGGCGGCGGTCCTTCAGGTACGGGTTGTGCTCGCGGGAGGCGGCCAGGAACGCGGGGTCGGCGTCGGCGAGCACCAGCTGCTCGGCGCGGCCGGCGCGGGTGCGGGCGACACCGTCGGGACCGGCGAGGACGGAGAGGCCGACGAACTCGAACTCGCCTTCCTGGCCGACCCGGTTGACGTAGGCGACGTACATCTGGTTCTCGAAGGCACGCACCGGGATCATCGACTCGGCGACGAACTGGAAGGGGTGCATCTGCGCGGTCGGCACGATCAGGAGGTCGGTGCCGGCCAGGGCGTGGGCGCGGACGTTCTCCGGGAACTCGACGTCGTAGCAGATCAGCAGGCCCACGGTGAGGCCGTTCAGCTCGGCCTGGACGACCTGCCGCTCGCCCGGCGTGAAGTGGTCGCGCTCGAAGCAGCCGAAGAGGTGGGTCTTGCGGTAGTTCGCGAGCCGGGTGCCGTCGGCGGAGATCAGCTGGGCCGAGTTGAAGACGGTGTCGCCGGCGCGCTCCGGGTAGCCGTAGGCGAGGGCGACGCCGTGCCGGCCGGCGATCTCGGCGATCGCGTCGGCGGAGTCACCGTCGGCGGGCTCGGCGAGGCGGGCGATGTCGTCGCCGATCGCGTACCCGGTGAGGAACATCTCCGGCGCGGCCAGCAGCCCGGCGCCAGCGGCGGCGGCCCGGCCCGCGGCCTCGTCGAGGACCTTGAGGTTCTCGGCGATCGAGCCGGGGCGGCCGGAGCTCTGGAGCAGGGCGGTGCGCATGCGTCATCCTCACCGGAACGGGGGTTTGGGGGGCCAGAAAGACGGTACGGTCGCCGCGCTCGGCCGGACAAGAAGGAGCCGTTGCGCGCCGGTGCGCGGTTCGTTGCGTCGAGGAGGCACCGGGCGGCGATTCGTTGCGCGCCCGGGTACGGGGTACCGGTCGACGGGCTCCGCGCCTGACCGGCGGGAAGCCCCCGATGCGGGACGGCTGCCCCGCGCCCCACCCCTGGCTGTGCCGAGGCGGGCCGAGCCGGCGAGCACCGCCGCGAGGTCGAGGCTCGCCACCGGCGGTGGCTGACCAGGGGCCGCGCACGAACCGTGGGGAGCCACCCCCTGCCGGACGGCCACCCCCTACTGGATGGCCCCCCCTGCGGGACCGCCACCCCTGCCGGACGGCCCGCCCCCATCCTCCCCTGAGCTACGCCCCCTGGGCAGGCCGAGGTGGTGAGCACCGCCGCGTGGTCCAAGGGTCGCCACCGGCGAAGGCTGACCAGGGCCCGCGCACGAACCGTGGGGAGCCACCCCCTGCCGGACGGCCACCCCCTACGGGACCGCCACCTCCTGCCGGACGGTCCCCGCCCCCATCACCCCTGAGCTACGCCCGAGGCAGGCCGAAGGTGGTGAGCAGCGCCGTGTGGTCCGACGGCCAGTCGTTGTCGGCCGCGTTCGGCCAGTGGCGGGGGGTGCCCGTGACGACGGTGCGGGCGTCGCGCACGGTCAGGCCCCGGTGCAGCACGTAGTCGATCCGGTCCTGCGGCTCGGGCCGCCCGCTGCCGTCCTCGTGCACGGGGTGGATCGGCGACCAGGTGTGGCCGGGAGCGGCGGCGGGGTCGGGGTTGGCCTCCCGGGTGGGAGTCCGCGAACCCCGCCTCCTCGGCTGCCCGCGTCACCGGCCACGGCACGTCCGGTCGGTCGAGGTGCGAAGGACAGGTGAAGTCGGCGACGAGGACGACCGGCACGCCGTCGCGCGACGACTCGGCGATCCGGCGCAGCGCGTCTCGCAGCTGCGCGAGCCGCACCCCCTCGTGGGCGACCAGCTCGGCCGCCGGCAGCCCGTCGAAGCCGGCTTCGTAAGGGCCGTACGGCGTGTGGTGCAGGTGCGCGGTCCACACGTCGACCTCGCGACCGGGGGCCACCCGGACACGGACGCCCGCCGCGCCGTAGAAGCCGACGTCCGGGTCGCCGAAGCGGGCGGTGATCGGGTGACGGCTGAGCAGCCCGAGGTTCTCGCCGGCCCGGTGGTGGTGCCAGCCCAGGGCCTCGGCCAGTTCCTGGGCGGCGGTGCCGGCGTTCTCCTGGAGTCCGACGACGTCGGCACCGCTCTCCAGGATCACCTTCAGCCGAGCCAGAGGTTCCAGCTCATGACGCGCGGCTCGGGCGCGAGCATCCGGCCCAGCTCGGCCGGCGTGACCCCGGCCAGGCTGTCCCGCACGGTCCGGCCGGGCGCCGCGCCGATCGGGGCGAGGGACGGTACGGCGAGTACGGCGCACCCCGCGGCCTCGGCGGAGGCCACGCCGGTCTCGGTGTCCTCGACGGCCACGCAGGCCGCGGGGTCGACGCCGAGGGCGCGGCAGGCGTCGAGGTAGGGGTCGGGGGCGGGCTTGGTGCGGGCGGTGTCGTCGGCGGTGACGGAGACCGCGAAGCGTCCGGCGCCGAGCGCGTCGAGGACGACGTCGGCGACCGCGCGCGGGGACGCGGTGACCAGGGCGGTGGGGATGCCGGCGGCGGCCAGCGCGTCCAGCAGGTCCAGGGCGCCGGGCCGGGGCACGATCCCGGTGCGGACGCGCCCGGCGAACGCGCGGTGCAGGCCGGCGGCGAGGTCGGCGACCGGGCGGCCGGTGACCGCGCCGAGCCAGACGGCGGTGTGCTCGACCGGCCGGCCGAGCACGTCCGGCTGGTCGGCCTCGGTCAGCGGGCGCCCGGCGACCTGCTCGACGGCCTCCCACCACAGGCGCTCGGTGTCCACGAGCGTGCCGTCCATGTCGAACAGAACCGCCTGCGGGGCGGTGTGGGGGGTCATGTACGGGTGGTTCCTCACTTCTGGATACGTTCGGCCACCAGGACCGGCCGCTCGGGCAGCGACACGGTCACTGCGGTTCCGGCGCCGAGCCCGGCGGCCTCGTGCGCGGGCAGGTCGGCCTTGGCCTCGGTGCCGTCGGCGAGCCGTACGGTGACCCGGACGACCGCGCCGAGGAAGGCGGTGGCGACGATCCGGGCAGTGCCCCGCTCGTCGGCGCGCACCCGGACGGCCTCGGGCCGCACCAGCACGTCCACGGCACCGTCCGGCACCGCACCGTCGGCCGGCAGCCGCTGCCCGAGCACGGCGACCGTGCCACCGGTCAGCTCGCCCGGAATCCGGCTCATGGTGCCGACGAACTCGGCGACGAAGGCGGTGGCGGGACGGCCGTACAGCTCGGCGGGCTCGGCGCACTGTTCCAGGCGGCCGGCGCGCATCACGGCGACGCGGTCGGCGACCGACAGCGCCTCCTCCTGGTCGTGCGTCACGAACAGGGTGGTGATGCCCAGCTCCCGCTGGAGCCGGCGGATCTCCTCGCGGAGGCTGAGCCTGACCTTGGCGTCCAGCGCGGACAGCGGCTCGTCGAGCAGGAGCACGCGCGGGCGCAGGGCGAGGGCGCGGGCCAGGGCGATGCGCTGCTGCTGCCCGCCGGAGAGCTGGTGCGGATACCGCTCGCCCTTGTCGCCGAGCCCGACCAGCTCCAGCAACTCGGCGGCCCGGGCCCGGCGTTCGGCCGTACGGACCCCGCGCATGCGCAGCCCGAAGGCGACGTTGTCGACGGCGTTCAGGTGCGGGAAGAGGCTGTACGACTGGAAGACCATCCCGGCGTCGCGGCGGTGGGCCGGGACGTGGGTGACGTCCTCTCCGTCCACCAGAACCGCGCCGGCGTCGGGGTGCTCGAAGCCGGCGAGCATGCGCAGCGCGGTGGTCTTGCCGCAGCCGGAGGGGCCGAGCAGGGCCAGGAACTCCCCCGGCCGGACGGTCAGGTCGAGTCCGTCGAGGGCGACGGTGGCGCCGAACTCCCGTCGCAGCGAACGGAATTCGACGGTGGCGGCCTGGAGACGGGTCTCTGGCAGGGTGGCGGTCATGGTGTGTGTCATCCCCGGGAAGGAGCGGTTCGGGCGCGTCCGCCGCCGGCACCGGCGAGCGCGAGGAGGAGGGCCCAGGTGACGAGCAGGCTGAGCACGGAGACGGCGACGGACATCTGGGCCTGCGAGCCGCCGACGTTGTAGATCCACACCGCGAAGGGCTGGTAGCCGAGCAGTTGGGCGACGGTGAACTCGCCCAGCACCAGGGCCAGGGTCAGAAAGCCCGCGTTCAGCAGCGCCCCGCGCAGATTGGGCAGGACGGCCCGGACGAGCGCCTGCGGCCAGGAGGCGCCGCAGCTGCGGGCGGCCTCCACGAGGGTGCGGACGTCGATGGCGCGCAGGCCGGCGTCCAGCGCCCGGTAGACGAAGGGCAGGGCCATCACGACGTAGGCGAGGACGAGGACGACCGGGAAGTCGGGGTTCTGGATCGCCACGAAGGTCTGGAACAGCGGGGTGCGGGAGAGGTGCTCCGGGCCCCACTTCAGCACGCTGACGATCCCGGCGACGAAGGCGATCGGCGGCACCACGAGCGGCAGCGAGCACACCACCTCCACCACCGGCCGCAGCCGGGGCGCACCGAGCCGGAGCGCGACCACGGCGGGCACCATCAGCAGCAGCACGGCCGCGATGGTGGCCACGGCCAGCTCCAGGGAGAGCAGCAGGCTGGAGACGAAGCCGTCGGTGGACAGGATCTTCGTGTAGGCGTCGAAGCCGACGCCGTGGCCGGGCACGTCGACGGTGAAGACCACGGAGGCGGCGAGCGGCACCAGGAAGTACAGCGCGGCGAGGCCGAGGACGGCCCACCGCCAGGGGGTCAGGCGTCGAGCCATCGGGCGCTCCGGCGTTGCAGGGGCAGGTACACGGCCATGACCAGGCCCGCCACCAGCACCATGTCGAGGCTGAGGGCGAGGGCGACGTTCTCCTGGCCGACCAGGACGTTCCCGGAGAGGGCGTCGGCGATCTGGAGGGTGACCAGCGGGACCGCGCTGCCGACCATGGCGGCGGCGGTCGCGTAGGCGGCGAAGGCGCTGCCGAACAGCAGGACGAGCCCGCCGAGCAGGGAGGGCGCGAGCACGGGCAGGGCCACGTGCCGCCAGTACTGCGCGCCGGTGGCGCCGTTGTTCAGGGCGGCCTCGCGCCACTGGGAGCGCAGGCCGTCCAGCGCGGGCGTGATGGTGAGGACCATGAGCGGGACCAGGAAGTACAGGTAGACGAGGACCAGGCCCCAGAAGCTGTACAGGTCCCAGCCGCTGTCCTTCAGGCCGAGGTGCACGGTCAGCACGCCGGCGTTGCCGAGGGTGGCGACGAAGGCGAAGGCCAGCGGGACCCCGCCGAAGTTGGCGAGGACGCCGGAGGCGGTCAGTACGGCCTCGCGCAGGGCGCGGGAGCGGGAGCTGACCACGGCCTGGGCGAGGGGCAGCCCGAGCAGGGCGCCGAGGGCGGCGGAGATCGCGGAGAGCCTGACGCTGCCGAGCAGGGCGGTGAGGTACGGCCCCTGGAGCGAGGTGGTCAGGTTCTGGGCGCCGTACCGGCCGTCCACCGTGAAGGCGCCGTCGAGGACGGCGACGGCGGGCAGCCCGAAGGCGACGGCGGTGAAGGCCAGCAGCGGTACGACGGCGAGCCAGCCGGGGGCGCGGCGCCGCCGCTTCGCCGAAGCGACGGGCGCCACGTCCGCGCGGGTGAGGGCGGCGGTCATCCGGAGACGGCCTTCCCCCAGCCCTGCGCGAGGACCGTCTTGGCCTTGCTCTGCTGGTCCTCGGTCGGGAAGGCGGGCGTGCCGGTGACCTTCGGGAGCTTGGCGGCGGCCGTCCGGTCGAGGGTGCCGGCCTTCTCCATGGCGGCCATCAGGGCCGGGCGGGCGTACCCCTTGAGCCACAGGTTCTGGCCCTCGGCGCTGTACAGGTACTCCTGCCAGAGGCGGGCGGCGGCCGGGTGCGGGGCGTCCTTGTTGACGGCCTGGGAGTAGTACTGGGCGTACTGGCCGTCGCTCGGGATGGCGACCTTCCAGTCGACGCCCTTGGACGTGAACTCGTCGGCGTATCCGGCGTTCAGGTAGTCCCAGTCGATCGAGATCGGCGTCTCGCCCTTCTCGACGGTGGCCGGGGTGGACTCGACGGGGGTGTAGTTGCCGTTCTTCTTCAGCTTCGCGAAGAAGTCCAGGCCGGGCTGGATGTCGTCGAAGGAGCCGCCGTTCGCGAGGGCCGCCGCGTAGACGCCGCCGAAGGCGGAGCCCGACTTGGTGGGGTTGCCGTTGAGGGCGACCTGGCCCTTGTACTCGGGCTTGAGCAGGTCCTTGAAGCTGGTCGGGCAGGTCTTCACCCGCTTGGCGTCGCAGCCGATGGAGATGTAGCCGCCGTAGTCGTTGTACCAGCGGGCCTTCGGGTCCTTCTGGCCCTCGGGGATGTCGGCGTAGGAGGCCACCCTGTACGGCGCGAGCAGGCCCTGCTGGGCCGCGCTCAGCGCGAAGGAGCTGCCGAGGTCGAGGACGTCGGGGGCGCGGTCCTGGCCCTTCCTGGAGGTGACGGCGTTGATCTCGTCCTGGCTGGAGCCGTCGGGGCTCTCCACCTGGATCCTGATGCCGTACTTCTTCTGGAAGCCGTCGATGAGGGCGCCGTAGTTGGCCCAGTCGCGCGGGAGCGCGACGGCGTGCAGCGTGCCCTCCTTCTTGGCCGCCTCGGCCAGGGCGTCCAGGCCGCCGAAGTCGGCCGCGGAGGTGGCGGTGGCGGCGCTCCTGCCGTCCTTGGTGGTGGTCGACGCGTTGTCGGGGGCGGCGCCGCAGGCGCTCAGCGCGAGGGCGGCGACGACGGCGAGGGAGCCGCCGAGGACGGCGCTTCTCGGGGACACGGGCACGGTCTCTCCAGGGGACGCATGAGGCGGGAGGAAGAACTTGTCTGAACAAGTCGGCCTCAGTACGCCCGCCGCCGATGTCCGGTCCATGAACGCCCGAGAAACGCGGACCCGTGTTTGCCTGCACACTTCCGGCTGACACGGATCACCTCCGGACGTCGATTAGGCTGGTCACGCTGTGCACAGCCGCCTACGCAGAGGGGAAGCATGACGGCGCGACACGAGGAGATCGCCGACGAGCTGCGGCGCGCGATCGACCGCGAGGAGTACACGGTCGGCAGCCGGCTGCCCTCGGAGTCGGAGCTGGCCGCGCACTACGGCGTCTCACGCGGCACGGTCCGCCAGGCCGTCGCGGCCCTGACCGCCGAGGGCCTGATCGGCTCCCGCCAGGGCGCCCGCCGGGTCGTGCTGGCCAGCCGCCGCAGCCAGAGCTTCGAGGAACTGCGAAGCTTCGCCCAGTGGGCCCGCGCGATGGGCCGCGAGGCCACCGGCCGTGTGGTGTCCCAGGAGTACCGCCCGGCGACCGCCGAGGACGCGGTACGCCTCCAACTGGCCGTCGGCACACCGGTGTTGCACGTCCTGCGGGTGCGCGGCCTGGACGGCGAGCCGGTGCTGCTGGAGCGCACGGTGTACACCGACTGGATCTCCCCCGCCGTGGAGTCCATCGAGCCCGACTGCCCGTCCGTCACGCAGCGCCTGTACGACGACACCGGTCTGGTCTTCGCCTACGGCGAGCACATCATCGACGCGGTCGCCTGCGGGGCGCGCGACGCCGAGCTGCTGGGGGTACGCCGCACGAGTCCGCTGCTGCGGGTGCGGCGCGTGACGACCACCCGGGAGGGGCGCCCGGTGGAGTGGTCGGACGACCGGTACCGACCGGACGCGGTGAGCTTCAGCGTGCGAAATTCCCTGGGGAACAACGCGCTGGCGCGAAAGACGGCGGAGTAGAGCGCCCGAAGGGGCGCGGGGAACTGCGCGAGGAACCTCGGCGCACCCGCACCCGGCCCACCACCGGACGCCCCGGGCTGTGATCCGCGCTTACCCCGGCGCCCCCGAGGAGAACCTCCTCAGCAGGGGCGACAGCACCAGCACCGACTTGGTCCGCTCCACGAACGGCTCCCCCGCGATCCGCTCCAGCACCCGCTCGAAGTGGCGCATGTCGGACGCGAAGACCTGCGCGACCGCGTCCGCGTCCCCCGTGACGGTGGACGCGGCCACGACCTCCTGGTACCGCTCCAGCCCCCGCTGGATCGTCTCCGGCGAGGTGTTCCGCCGGCAGTAGATCTCGATGAACCCCTCGGTCTCCCAGCCGAGCGCCGCCGGATCCACCCGCACGGTGAATCCGGTGATCGCTCCGGTGGCCCGCAGCCGGTCCACGCGCCGCTTCACCGCGGGCGCGGACAGGCCGACCATCTGCCCGATGTCCGCGTAGGAGCGGCGGGCGTCCTCGGCGAGGGCGTGCACGATGCGTTCGTCGAGATCGTTCAGCACAGGGGGTGGTTCACTTCTTCGGTCCGGTCACTTCTCTGCCGTCACCGCGAGAGCGTCATCGGCCGCGAGACGGGAACGGCGATAGCCGTAGAGGAAGTAGAACACGAGCCCGGCGGCCATCCAGAATCCGAAGACCACCCAGGTGATGGTGTCGAGGCTGAGCATGTTGTACGCGCAGAACAGGAAGCCCAGCACCGGCAGGACCGGGCCGAACGGCACCCTGAACGTGCGCTCCAGCTCCGGCCGCTTGACCCGCAGCACGATCACCGCGATGTTGACCAGGCCGAAGGCGAACAGCGTGCCGATGCTGGTGGCGTCGACCAGCTTGCCCAGCGGGATGAGGGCGGCGAGCGCACCGCAGAAGAGGGACACGATCACCGTGTTGAGGCGGGGCGCGCCGGTCTTCGGGTGGATCTTGCCGAGCGCCTTCGGCACCAGGCCGTCGCGGGCCATCGCGAAGAGGATGCGGGTCTGGCCGTAGAGCACGGTGAGCACCACGCTCGCGATGGAGATGACGGCGCCGAGCGCGAGCAGCGTGCCCCAGAACGTCTGACCGCTGACGTCGTTCATGATCCCGGCGAGGGAGGCCTCGGAGCCGTCGAACTTCTTCCAGTTCCAGGCACCGACGGCGACGGCCGCGACGAGCACGTACAGCGCGGTCACGATGATCAGCGACAGCATGATCGCCCGCGGCAGGTCCCGCTTGGGGTCCTTCGCCTCCTCACCGGCGGTGGAGGCGGCGTCGAAGCCGATGTACGAGAAGAACAGCGTGGCACCGGCGGCGCTGACCCCGGTCATGCCGAGCGGCATGAAGTCGGCGTAGTTGCCGGACTTGAAGCCCATGACGCCGATCGCGCAGAACAGCACCAGCGCGGCGATCTTCACACAGACCATGATCGTGTTGGCGCGGGCGGACTCCCGCGCGCCACCGAGCAGGAACACCATCGCCAGCAGGACGACGATCAGGGCCGGCAGGTTGATGATGCCGCCCTCGCCCGGCGCCGAGGACAGGGCGGCCGGGATGGTGACCCCGATGGTGCCGTCCAGCAGCTCGTTCAGGTACTCGCCCCAGCCGACGGCGACCGCGGCCACCGACACGCCGTACTCCAGCACGAGACACCAGCCGCAGACCCAGGCGACCAGCTCGCCCATCGTTGCGTACGCATACGAGTAGGAGGAGCCGGCGACGGGGATGCTGCCGGCCAGTTCGGCGTACGACAGGGCCGAGAACAGCGCCGTGAGACCGGCGATGACGAAGGCCAGGGTGACCGCGGGACCGGCCTTGGGAACGGCGTCGCCGAGGACGACGAAGATGCCGGTGCCGAGTGTCGCACCGATGCTGATCATGGTCAGCTGCCACAGCCCGAGGGAGCGCCGAAGCTGCCCTCCCTCACCGTGGCCGCCCTCCGCGACCAGGTGTTCCACGGGCTTGCGACGCATGAGGCGCGCGGCGACGCCCGGGGACGCGGGGGCGGCCGATATCTGGTTGTGCGGGGGTGCGCCTTGGTCGAGCACGCGTTGGCTCCTTATCGCTGCCGGTGATTGCGGGACGGGCCGGCATGATCGCCGGCCCTCGTGGGCGGGGACCGGTGGAGCCTGCGAGGGCAGGAACCCACCGAGCGGGGTCCCCGCACGCCACGTACTAGCGCAGCACCCTACGAGGCGGGGCTTCACGGGCGTAATGCAGCAACCTTGCGCATCCCCGCATGATCATTGCGTTCATCCGGGCGGAACGACAGATCGTTGCGCGCGACCTGTCGACCGTTGCACACGAGTCTCATGGGTCCCGTTTGCCGCCGGTTTCCTTGTCGGCTTCGTCGGTTTCCTCGCCGGCTTCCTGCTCGGTGCAGGACACGCCGACGGCCCCCGTCGTTCCCGCAGGCGGGAAGGACGGGGGCCGTCGGTGTGGAGCGGGGGATCAGTTCCAGCTGGCGTGCAGCGGCTTGCCCTCGGCGTAGCCGGCCGCGCTCTGGATGCCGACGATGGCCTTCTCGGCGAACTCCTCCAGGGACCCGGCACCGGCGTAGGTGCAGGAGGAGCGGACGCCCGCGATGATCGAGTCGATCAGGTCCTCGACGCCCGGGCGGGCCGGGTCGAGGAACATGCGGGAGGTGGAGATGCCCTCCTCGAACAGCGCCTTGCGGGCGCGGTCGTAGCCGGACTCGTCGGACGTGCGGTTGGCCACGGCACGCGCGGAGGCCATGCCGAACGACTCCTTGTAGGCACGGCCGTTGGCGTCGTGCTGGAGGTCGCCCGGGGACTCGTACGTGCCCGCGAACCAGGAGCCGACCATCACGTTGGACGCGCCCGCGGCGAGCGCCATGGCCACGTCGCGCGGGTGGCGGACACCGCCGTCGGCCCAGACGTGCTTGCCGTACTTCTTCGCCTCGGCGGCGCACTCCAGGACGGCGGAGAACTGCGGGCGGCCCACGCCGGTCATCATGCGGGTGGTGCACATGGCGCCCGGCCCGACACCGACCTTGATGATGTCCGCGCCCGCGTCGATCAGGTCCTTGACGCCCTCGGCGGACACGATGTTGCCCGCGGCGATCGGCACCCGCGGGTCGAGCGCGCGCACCACCTTGATCGCGTTGATCATCGACTCCTGGTGGCCGTGCGCGGTGTCGATGACGAGGGTGTCCACGCCCGCGTCGAGCAGCTGCTTGGCCTTGCCCGCGACGTCGCCGTTGATGCCGACGGCGGCGGCGATCCGCAGCCTGCCGTTGGCGTCCACGGCCGGGGTGTACAGCGTCGCGCGCAGCGCGCCCTTGCGGGTGAGGATGCCGGCGAGCTTGCCGTCCTTGTCGACGGCCGGGGCGTAGCGGCGGTTGTGCTGGTCGAGGGTGTTGAAGGCCTCGCGCGGGTCGATGTCGGCGTCCAGCAGGAGCAGGTCCTTGGACATGACCACTTCGAGCTGGGTGAAGCGGTCGACACCGGACAGGTCGGCGTCGGTGACGACACCGACGGGCCGGTGGTTCTCGTCCACGACCACGCCGGCGTTGTGCGCCCGCTTGGGCAGCAGCGACAGGGCGTCGGCGACGGTCTGGTGCGGGGCCAGCACGATCGGGGTGTCCAGCACCAGGTGGCGGCTCTTCACCCAGGAGATCACGTCGGTGACGACGTCGATCGGGATGTCCTGCGGGATGACCACCAGGCCGCCCCGGCGTGCCACCGTCTCGGCCATGCGGCGGCCGGCGATGGCGGTCATGTTGGCGACGACGAGCGGGATGGTGGTGCCCGTGCCGTCCGGCGAGGCGAGGTCCACGCCCTGACGCGAGCCGACCGCGGAGCGGCTCGGCACCATGAACACGTCGTCGTACGTCAGGTCGTACGCGGGCTGGATGTCATTGAGGAAACGCACGTGCTGCACATCCCAGTCGATCAGAGGCGACCCCCTGACAGGTGTGCCAGGGGGAAAGAGCACGTACTTCATTGTCCCATGTCGGTGCCGGTGTCATGCCCTGACAGATCGTCCAGGGTCGTCGCCGATCACCTGGGAGCTTCCTCCAAGCTTCCTCCAAGGGCGAGGGCGACGGTGAGCGACGGCATCACGCGCATGGCCTGCGAGAAGACCTCCTGGGCGGTCTCCCACTCCCACGGCCGCGCCTTCGCGTAGCCCTCCCAGCCGCGTACGACGACCAGGAGCCCTCTGCCCTCGGCCTCCTCCGGCCACACGGACAGGTCGGACAGGGAGTCGGCCAGCGCGTCCCAGTTGCGGCCGAACCAGTCGGGCAGCGACAGGGCCCGGGCGGCGCGGTCCATCAGGCCGGCCTTGTCCGTGACGCCGTCGAGGTCGAGCGCGACCACGAAACGGCCGGTCAGGTCTTCGCTCATCTCAGTACCGCCCGGAACGACTCGTAGTGATCATCGGTGTAGTAGATCTCCGCGCCCTGCCCGGTGACGAGGCGGCGGGCCCCGCGGTCGTGCGAGCCGGGGGTCGGCACGGTGTACTCGTGGTAGTAGCCGCGCCGGTGCTCAGGCAGACGTCCCTCGAAGTTCCCGAAGACGGTCCCGTCCTTGGCGTAGGGGAAGGGGCCGCCTTTGTCGATGAGGGCAAGCGTCCTGCGGGCCTCGGCCGGAAGCCGGGACTCCTGGACGGTGGCCATGCCCGCGGCCCAGGGCGGGGTGGACGTACTCGCGCTCGGAGAGGCCGTACTCGTGCTCGGAGAGGCCGGTGAGGAACCGCTGGAGCACCCCGCCAGGAGAACGGCGAGACAGAGCAGCAGCCCGGCGAGAGCACGGGGGACGAACCGTGGCAGCATGCGGACGATGCTGCCACGGCCGTCCCGTCACGAACCCGCCGCGACCCGCTGGCGGACTCCGTCGGAACTCCGTCGGACTCCGTCGGAACTTCAGCGCGCTCCGTCGAGGCCTGACGGCTGGCGTCAGACTCCGTCGGGGTCCTGACGGCTGAGCGCCGGCTTCGGGGTCGGGCCCGCCGTCATCAGGTAGTCGGCCGCCGAGGTGTCGGTCACCAGGCTGGTGACCAGCCCGGAGCGCAGCACCGCGTCGATCGCGGCGGCCTTGCGCTGCCCGCCCGCGATCGCCACGACCTCCGGGACACGGCGCAGCTGGTCGGCCTTGACCGTGATGCACCGCTCCCCCAGGTCCCGTCCGATCCGGCGCCCGTCGGCGTCGAAGAGGTGTGCCGACATCTCGGCGGCGACCCCGAGCGAGGCGTAGTGCGCGCGCTCCTCGTCGCTGAGCATGTCGTGCACGGTCGAGATGCCCGGCTCCCAGGAGCCGATGGAGACACAGGCGACCGTGACCTTGTCGAAGTACTCGAAGGCCCGGGCGATCCCGGTCTGGTGGCGCAGCGCCGCCGCGGTGGCCTCGTCCGGCAGCAGCATCGGCGCGTAGATGGGGTGCGCGTCACCGCCCGACACCTGGGCGGCCCGGCGGACGGCCTCCACCGAGCCGCGCTCGGCGGTCCCGGCGTCGTACACGCCCGTCAGCTGCACCACCGTGCACGGCGGCAGCCGGTCGAGCGCCGCCGCCATGTGGATGGTGGACCGGCCCCAGGCCAGCCCGAGGACGTCCCCCTCGTTGACGAGTTCGCCGAGCAGGTCGGCGGCGACCTCGCCGAGGTTCTCGGGGTCGGGGGTCTCCTCGGCCTCGGCCGGCGACTCGACCACGACGGCGTGCCTCAGGCCGTAGCGGGCGCGGAGCGCGTCGGAGCGCTCGGCGTCCAGTTCGGCCGGCACACGGATCTCGATGCGTACGAGATCCCGTTCGAGGGCCGTCTCCAGGACCCGGGCCACCTTGAAGCGGCTGACGCCGAACTCCTCCGCGATCTGGATCTTGGACTTGCCCTCGAGGTAGAAGCGGCGGGCCATGGCCGCCGCCTGCACCAGCTCAGCGGGTCCCATCCGCATGGCTGACCGGCCCGCCGACATACCCGACACGGCGATCTCCTCACTGCTGTTCACACTCTGGATTCGCCGTTCATCCTTGCAGATTCGGGGCGACTGATCTGCCCTGATGGGCGCCGTTCACTTAACCGTTCACTTGGCTGTGGCTCAGTGGTCGCATGCCCAGGACGCCTTGGCGGTGGCCGCCTCCACCTGGGCGCGCAGGGCACGTACGGCCTCCGCCGGGTCCTTCGCGCCGTAGACTGCCGAGCCGGCGACGAACACGTCCGCTCCCGCGTCCGCGCACCGCTCGATCGTCGAGGCCGAGACACCGCCGTCGACCTGTAGCCACAGCTCCAGACCGTGCTTCTTGATCAGCTCACGGGTGCGGCGGATCTTCGGCAGCATGATGTCCAGGAACGCCTGGCCGCCGAAGCCCGGCTCCACCGTCATGATGAGCAGCATGTCGAGTTCCGGCAGCAGGTCCTCGAACGGCTCGATCGGCGTCGCCGGCTTGAGCGCCATGGAGGCACGGGCGCCCTTGGCGCGGATCTCCCGGGCGAGGCGCACCGGTGCGGCGGCGGCCTCCACGTGGAAGGTGACGGAGGAGGCCCCCGCCTCGACGTACTGGGGCGCCCACCGGTCGGGGTCCTCGATCATCAGGTGGCAGTCCAGCGGGGTGTCCGTCGCACGCGCCAAGGACTCCACCACCGGCACGCCGAGCGTGAGGTTCGGGACGAAGTGGTTGTCCATGACGTCGACATGGAGAAAGTCGGCGCCTTGAACCGCCTTGGCCTCCTCCGCGAGGCGGGCGAAGTCGGCGGACAGGATGCTGGGGTTGATCTGCACGGCCATGACCCAAGCCTGCCATGCCGCTGCGCTGGGCTGTAGCGCCGGTCCCTGGAGGTTGTGGTTCGGCTGCGGGCCGTCGTGGGTTGCTCGCGCCCACCCGGCGCAGCCGCGTATCGGTACAGCCCCGCGCTTCTTCGGGGCGCGCCGTCCTGCCCGGCGTCATGCAGTTCTGCGGATCAATGCCAGGTACATCGCGTCCGTGCCGTGGATGTGGGGCCACAGCTGGATGTCCGGGCCGTCGCCGAGGTCCGGTACGCCCGGCAGGACGGGGCGGGCGTCGATCAGTTCGGTGTCCGGGCGTTGCTTGAGTACGTCGGAGACGACCGCTCGGGTCTCCGCCAGGTGCGGGGAGCAGGTGGCGTAGCCGACGACGCCGCCGACGCGGACGGAGTCCAGGGCGGTGCGGAGCAGGCCGCGCTGGAGCGGGGCGAAGTTGTCGAGGTCGTCGGGGCGGCGACGCCAGCGGGCCTCGGGGCGGCGGCGCAGGGCGCCGAGACCGGTGCACGGGACGTCCACCAGCACCCGGTCGAAGCTGCCGGGGCGCCAGGGCGGGCGGGTGCCGTCGGCGGCGATGACCTGGTACGGCCCCGGGTTGCCGTGCAGGGCCCTGGCCACCAGCCCGGCCCGGTGCGGCTGCTTCTCCGAGGCGAGCAGCGCGGCCCCGCGCTCGGCGGCGAGGGCGGCCAGCAGCGCGGCCTTGCCGCCCGGCCCGGCGCACCCGTCGAGCCACTTCTCGTCGGGGCCGTCGAGCGGGGCGTTCGCCAGCGCGAGGGCGACCAGCTGACTGCCCTCGTCCTGGACGCCGGCCCGCCCCTCGCGCACGGCCTCGACCGCGCCCGGCTCACCGCCCTCGGCGAGCCGCACGGCGTACGGCGACCAGCGCCCGGGTACGGCGGCGTCCTCGCGGAGGAGTTCCTCGGTGGTGGCCCGGCCCGGGCGGGCGACGAGCGTCACCTCGGGCCGCTCGTTGTCCGCCGCCAGCAGCCGCTCGATCCCGGCCCGGCCGCCGCCGAGGGAGTCCCAGAGCGCGGAGACGACCCAGCGGGGGTGCGAGTGCACGACGGCGAGGTGGTCCTCGGGATCGTCGTCGTACGGCGGCGCGACCTTCTCGATCCATCCGTCGAGATCGTCCTGGGCCACCTTCCGCAGCACGGCGTTGACGAACTTGGCCCGCCCGTCCCCGAGCACGACCCGGGCCAGCTCGACCGAGGCGGACACGGCCGCGTGCGTGGGAATCCGCGTGCCGAGCAGCTGGTGCGCGCCCATGCTCAGCACATCGAGCACCGGCGGGTCGACCTCGCGCAGCGGCCGGTCGACACAGGCGGCGATGACGGCGTCGTACGTGCCCTGCCGGCGCAGCGTGCCGTACACCAGCTCGGTGGCGAGGGCGGCGTCCCGGGCGTCGAAGTCGCCCTGCTCGCGGGCCTTCCGCAGCAGCGGGGGCAGCACGAGGTTGGCGTACGCGTCCCGCTCGTCCACCGCGCGCAGCGCCTCGAAGGCCAGGATGCGGACGGGGTCCTTCTTGGGACGCCGGTAGGGCTTGGCGGGCTTGCGGGGCCGCCGGGACTGCTCGCTCACGAAAAAGGTGCTCCGGGTGTGAAGAGGGGAATGCGCCTCCAGCGTACGTCGCCCCACCACCGACCCGACCGCCCGGGCTCGCCTGCGCCGCCACCCGACGCCGCCGGGAAATCGAGCCACCATCGCCCAGCCTCACTCGCGCCCCGCCCAGCTCACCGGCGCCGCCTGCGGGGCCAACCGCTGCCGGGGTTCAACGGTCCGGCCCCGGGCATCGGCCGCCGCCGTCCAGGCTCACCCCCACGTCACCCGCGCGTCAGCCGCGAGCGCCTCGCCGTCCGGGAGGCGCGCTTCTCGGGCCCAGTCGCCCGGCATCACCGGTCCCACCCGGACCGTCAGCCACCGTTCCCGGCGGACTCACCCACGGAACCCGGCCCCCAGCCGCCGCCGTCCGGGCTCACCGGCGCCGTCCGCTGTGTCAGCGGCTCAGCGTCTCGCCCTCCGGGAGGCGCGCTTCTCGGGCCCAGTCGCCCGGCATCACCGGTCCCACCCGGACCGTCAGCCACCGTTCCCGGCGGACTCACCCACGGAACCCGGCCCCCAGCCGCCGCCGTCCGGGCTCACCGGCGCCGTCCGCTGTGTCAGCGGCTCAGCGTCTCGCCCTCCGGGAGGCGCGCTTCTCGGGCCCAGTCGCCCGGCATCACCGGTGCCACCCGGACCGTCAGCCACCGTCGCCCGCGGACTCACCCACGGAACCCGGCCCCCAGCCGCCGCCGTCCAGGCTCACCGGCCCCGAAACGTCAGCCGCCCAGCGTCTCGCCCTCCGGGAGGCGCGCTTCTCGGGCCCAGTCGCCCGGCATCACCGGCGCCACCCGGACCGTCAGCCACCGTCGCCCGCGGACTCACCCACGGAACCCGGCCCCCAGCCACCGCCGTCCAGGCTCACCGGCCCCGAAACGTCAGCCGCCCAGCGTCTCGCCGTCCGCGGTGCGTACCCCGCGGGCCCAGTCCGCCGCGCGCATCGGCTTCTTGCCCTGGGCCTGGACCCAGAGCAGCTCGACGGCGTACGACCCCGTGCCCACGTGGACGCTGTTCTTGCCCACCGCCAGCCGTCCCGGCGCGAGGTCCGTCCGCTCGGGCACGGGCGTGACCTGGATGAGCTTGAGCCGCTCGCCGCGGAAGGTGGTCCAGGCGCCGGGCGCGGGCGTGCAGCCGCGCACGACCCGGTCGACGCGCAGCGCGGGCGCCGCCCAGTCCACCTGGGCGTCCTCGACGGTGATCTTCGGCGCGACGGTGATGCCCTCGGCGGGCTGCGGTACGGCCTTCAGGCTGCCGTCCTCGATGCCGTCCATGGTCGCGGCGAGCAGCCCGGCGCCCGCGAAGGCGAGCCGGGTGAGCAGGTCGCCGCTGGTGTCGGTGGGGCGGATCTCCTCGGTCACGGTGCCGTAGACGGGCCCGGAGTCCAGCCCCTCCTCGATGAGGAAGGTGGACGCCCCGGTGATCTCGTCGCCCGCCATGACGGCGTGCTGCACGGGCGCCGCGCCGCGCCAGGCGGGCAGCAGCGAGAAGTGCAGGTTGACCCAGCCGTGGGCGGGGATGTCCAGGGCGGCCTTCGGCAGCAGGGCGCCGTAGGCGACGACCGGACAGCAGTCCGGGGCGATCTCCCGCAGCCGCTCCAGGAACTCCGGGTCCCGTGGCTTCAGCGGCTTCAGCACCTCGATCCCGGCCTCCTCCGCCCGCTCGGCCACGGGCGACGCGACCAGCCTGCGCCCGCGCCCGGCCGGCGCGTCGGGCCGCGTGACGACGGCGGCCACCTCGTGCCGCCCGGCGGCGAGCAGGGCGTCCAGAGCGGGAACGGCGACCTCGGGGGTACCGGCGAAGACGAGCTTCATGGGCGGGATGGGGCCTCTCGGGCGGGGGTCGGCGGGCAGCGCACCAGTCTATGACCACGGGCGTGGGGACGCCGACGGAACCGACCCCCACGGGTTTCCCGGCCTCCCGGTCGGCTGGGAACGGGGGGTGCGCGGGTGGGAGAACGGCGTACGCATATGCCCGTACGCCCCCACCCCGTGACCAGCGGAGCGTCAGCGCGTTGGTCAAGACAGAGTTGACCACATCGGGCCGCTGTCGCGGCCCAATTCCTTTCAACGCCGGTTCGAGAGGCTTGTTCATGGCCGACCACGCAACCCACGACGCCCAGGCCCGGGCCAGCCTGCACTTGCTGGTGCGGGACATCGAGAGGGTCCGCCGGCAGGTGGACGCGCTGCGCACGCTCACCGCCCAGTTGGGCAACGTCTACCGCCCGCGCCGCTCCGGCCCGTCCACGGGCTTCGTCGTCTACGGACGCGCCCCCGCCCCGACGGTCCGCCTAGCCCAGGAACTCCGGGACAGTGTCGAAACCCTGGTCACGGCCGCCGTGGACTTCGACCGCTCGCTCGGCTTCTCGTGGGACGCGGTGGGCTCGGCGCTCGGGGTCACCAAGCAGGCGGTGCACCGCCGGTACGGCGCCCGCCGCGCCGCGGCCCAGGCGGCGGAGGCGGAGCGGACGCCGGAGCCGTCCGGCACCCGCACGATCAATGCGAACACGGGGCTGCCGACGGTTCCCGCGGCCCGGTCCATGCCCACGCAGCCGACGGCGGGCAGCCCGACACTGCGCGACGACGCGCGCCCGACGGCCTTCCCGGGTCCCCGCAACGGCTGACACCCCCCACCCCTGCTCTCCCGGACCATCTCCGGGAGGGCGGCCGTGTCCGCACATCCGCTCCAGCCGGTCGAGTGGGCCGGGGACTTCGACGAGGCCGGGTGCGGCTCGGCTCGCCCCCGTCACCCGATGTCCGGCGGATCGATCCTCACCCGTACCGCCTCCCCGCTCCCCCGGGCCATCCGCGCGGCCTGGGCGGTCTTCAGGGCCGTGGCCAGCGCGGAGCCGCTGCCCGGCGGTACGCGGACGAGGGCCCGCTCCCAGTGTTCGCCGGGCGGCGGGGCGCCGGGGCGGCGGGGTCCGCCGGGCGGGGGCGGCGCCAGTGGCACCGGTCCCAGCACCTCGGCGTCCGGCGGCAGCTCGACCGCCGCCAGGAACTCGGCGACGGCCGCGGGCGGCCCGGAGACGGCCGCCATCCGGGACACCGGCGGGAAGCCCAGTTCGGCCCGCTCGGCCAGCTCCCGTACCGCGTGCCCGACGGGGTCCCACCGCACCAGCGCCTGGACGGGCCGCAGGGTCGGCTCGGCCACCACGACCACCGTGCCGCCCTCGCTCTGGGGCCGCACCAGCGCCCCGGCCGCGATCCACCGGCGCAGCGCGTCCTCGCCGGCCCGCAGGTCGGGTCGTACGAGCATGGCCCAGCCGTCGAGCAGCAGGGCCGCCGCGTAGCCGCCCTCGGCGACCGGTTCGGCACCCGGCGTGCTGACGACCAGCGCGGGCGTGTCCGGGACGGTGTCCAGCACATGCTCACGCCCCGAGGTGCGCACCGGTACGGCGGGAAACGCCCGCCCCAGCTCCTCGGCGGTGCGGCGCGCGCCCACCACCTGGGCGCGGAGCCGGAAGCCGCCGCACTCCGGGCAGTGCCAGGCGCCCTCCTCGCGCCCGCACCACCCGCAGCGCAACACGCCCGCGTCCTGTCCCTGGAGCGGGCCGGAGCAGTGCCGGCACCGGGCGGGCGCCCGGCACCGGTCGCAGGCCATGCGGGGCGCGTAACCACGCCGGGGCACCTGCACCAGCACAGGCCCGTGCCGCAGCCCCTCGCGGGCCGCCTGCCAGGCGAGCGTGGGCAGCCGGGCGGCGCGGGCGGCCTCGTCACGTGCGAGGTCCTCGTCCCCGACCGTCCGGACGAGGGGCGCGGCCCGGCGCACCTGCTCCCGCCCGGCGACCAGCGGCCGGGCCCAGCCGCTCTCGACGAGCTGGGCGGCCTCCACGGTGCAGCTCCAACTCCCCAGCAGAAAGGCACACTTGTCGAGCGCGGCACGCAGCAGGAGGACATCGCGGGCGTGCGGCTGCGGGGCGTGCTGCTCGCCGTGGCTGTCGTCCCCGTCGTCCCAGATCGCGACGAGGCCCAGATCCTGGACGGGCGCGAACATCGCCGCCCGCGTCCCGACGACGGCGCGCACGGAACCGCGCCGCACCGCCAGCCACTGCGCGTACCGCTTCTCGGGCCCGGCGTCGGCGGTGAGCAGCGCGTGCCGGCCGGTGCCGAGCAGCGCGGTGAGCGCGGCGTCCACGCGCGCGGCGGAGCGCCCGTCCGGTACGACGACGAGGGCGCCGCGCCCGGAGGCGAGGGTGGCGGCGACCGCCCGGGCCAGTTCCTCGCTCCACAGCGGCCCCGGCAGCGCGTTCCACACGGCCCTGGGCGCGCCTCCGGACGCCAGGGCGTCGAGGAAGGCGTCCCCGTGCTCGTACCGGCTCCAGGAGCCCGGGTCCGGCGCCTGGGGCGGGGGCAGCGGCTCGGGGGACGGGCGCTGCTCGGCGCGGGCGTTGCGCGGGGGCACGGCCAGCTGGAGGACATCGGCGAGGCTGCCCGCGTACCGGTCGGCGACGGCCCGGGCGAGGCCGAGCAGCTCCTCGCTCAGCACCGGCTCGGGCGACACGACCTGGGCGAGCGCTGCCAGCGGCCCGGCGTAGTCGGACTCGGCCCGCCGCTCGACGAGGAAGCCGTCGATGAGCCCGCCGCCCTCCCGGCGTCCGTCGCGCACCCGGTGCCGACCGGCCCCGAACCGCACCCGCACCCGCACCCCGGGCTGCGCGTCCGCGTCCAGCTCCGCGGGCACGGCGTAGTCGAAGTATCGGTCGAGGTGCAGCACACCCTTGTCGACCAGGACCCGCGCGACCGGAAGATCCTCGGCGAGCGCGGCCCCCCGCCAGGTCCGCGGCTTGGCCCGCGGCACCTTCGCCTTCCGCACGCTCTCCCGGATGAGCGCGAGCTGCTCCGGCGGCGCCCCCTCGGCCCCGCCACCCCCCGACCCGTTCTCGCTGCTCACGCTTGCATTCTTGCAAACCCCACTGACAACGCCGCCGGTCCGGAGCGACGCCGAGGCCCGGCGCCCCGAAGGGAGCCGGGCCTCGGCGACAGCGGGTGGACCGGGGTTACAGGCCCGCGGCCTTGCGCAGGGCGTCCACGCGGTCCGTCTGCTCCCAGGTGAAGTCGGGCAGCTCGCGGCCGAAGTGGCCGTAGGCCGCCGTCTGGGCGTAGATCGGGCGGAGCAGGTCGAGGTCGCGGATGATCGCGGCCGGGCGGAGGTCGAAGACCTCGTCGATGGCCTTCTCGATCTTCTCGGGCTCGATCTTGTGGGTGCCGAAGGTCTCCACGAAGAGACCCACGGGCTCGGCCTTGCCGATGGCGTAGGCGACCTGGACCTCGCAGCGGGAGGCCAGGCCCGCCGCCACGACGTTCTTGGCCACCCAGCGCATGGCGTACGCCGCCGAGCGGTCGACCTTGGACGGGTCCTTGCCGGAGAAGGCGCCGCCGCCATGGCGGGCCATGCCGCCGTAGGTGTCGATGATGATCTTGCGGCCGGTCAGGCCGGCGTCGCCCATGGGGCCGCCGATCTCGAAACGGCCGGTCGGGTTGACCAGCAGCCGGTAGCCCTCGGTGTCCAGCTTGATGCCCTCGTCCAGGAGCGCCTTCAGCTCCGGCTCCACGACGAACTCGCGGATGTCGGGGGCGAGCAGCGACTCCAGGTCGATGTCGGAGGCGTGCTGGGAGGAGACGACCACCGTGTCGAGGCGGACGGCCTTGTCGCCGTCGTACTCGATGGTGACCTGCGTCTTGCCGTCGGGGCGCAGGTAGGGGATGGTGCCGTTCTTGCGGACCTCGGAGAGGCGCTTGGACAGCCGGTGCGCCAGGAAGATCGGCAGCGGCATCAGGGTGGGCGTCTCGTCGGACGCGTAGCCGAACATCAGGCCCTGGTCGCCCGCGCCCTGCTTGTCCAGTTCGTCGTCGTCGCCCTCGACCCGGGCCTCGTACGCCGCGTCGACACCCTGCGCGATGTCCGGGGACTGTGCGCCGATGGACACCGAGACACCGCAGGAGGCGCCGTCGAAGCCCTTCTTGGAGGAGTCGTAGCCGATCTCCAGGATCTTGCTGCGGACGAGGGTCGCGATGTCCGCGTACGCCTTCGTCGTCACCTCGCCGGCCACATGCACCAGGCCGGTGGTGATCAGCGTCTCCACGGCGACCCGGGAGGTCGGGTCCTCGCGCAGGAGCGCGTCGAGAATGGTGTCGCTGATCTGGTCAGCGATCTTGTCGGGGTGACCCTCGGTCACGGACTCCGAGGTGAACAGGCGACGGGACACAACGCTCCCTGTGGTTGCAGCGGCTGCTGGCTGATCATTTGCGGTCGACACGGGGGTGCGCCCGGCGTCGACCGTGAACAGTTTATCGGTCGCACTCGACCGGCGGGCCACTGTCTCGCCTCTCGGGAGCGCTGTGACCTGCGGCACGGGCATTCTGCACAATGGCGAGCGGCCTTGGCCAGGGCCGCCACACCCGATTTCGACGTGGCGTGAACCTGACGTCGAGTTCGCCCGATCGACTGCCGGAGGTTAGTCCAGTCGCCGTACGACCAAGTCCCAGACGGTGTCGGCCAGGGCCTCCTTGGGGCCGTGCGGCACCGGGGTCTCGCTGCCGTCGGCGCCCAGCACGACGGCCTCGTTCTCCTCGGAGCCGAAGGTCTTGCGCTCCCCCACCTCGTTGACCACGAGCAGGTCGCAGCCCTTGCGGGCGAGCTTGGCGCGGCCGTTGGCGAGGACGTCGTCGGTCTCGGCGGCGAAGCCGACGACGACCTGTCCGGGGCGGGCGCGGTCGGCGGAGATCTCCGCGAGAATGTCCGGATTCCGCACCAGAACGATCGGGTCCGGGTCCTGGCCGTCCTTCTTCTTGATCTTTCCGGCGGCGTAGGTGGCCGGGCGGAAGTCGGCGACGGCGGCGGCCATGACCACGGCGTCGGCGTCCGCGGCGGCCTTGAGGACGGCCTCCCGCAGCTGCACGGCGGTGCCGACCGGGACGACGTCCACCCCCGCCGGGTCGGGCAGGCCGGCGTTGGCGGAGACCAGGGTCACCCGGGCGCCACGGGCCGCGGCGGTGCGGGCGAGGGCGTAGCCCTGCTTGCCGGAGGAGCGGTTGCCGAGGAAGCGGACCGGGTCGAGCGGCTCGCGGGTGCCGCCGGCGGAGACGACGACGTGCCGGCCCTTGAGGTCGGGCTCGGTGACGCCCCGGGCCAGCACCCGGCGGCACACCTCGAAGATCTCCCCCGGGTCGGGCAGCCGGCCCTTGCCGGTGTCGACGCCGGTGAGGCGGCCGACGGCGGGCTCGACGACGACGGCGCCACGGCGGCGCAGCGTGGCCACGTTCTCCTGGGTGGCCGGGTGCTCCCACATCTCGGTGTGCATGGCCGGGGCGAACACGACCGGGCAGCGGGCGGTGAGCAGGGTGTTGGTCAGCAGGTCGTCGGCGAGGCCGTGGGCGGCCTTGGCGAGCATGTCCGCGGTGGCCGGGGCCACGACGACCAGGTCGGCGTGCTGGCCGATGCGGACGTGCGGGACCTCGTGGACGTCGTCCCAGACCTCGGTGGCGACCGGGTTGCCGGACAGCGCGGACCAGGTGGCGGCGCCGACGAAGTGCAGCGCGGAGGCGGTGGGCACCACGCGGACGTCATGACCCGACTCCGTGAACCTTCTCAGCAGCTCACAGGCCTTGTAGGCGGCGATGCCGCCGCTGACCCCCAGCACGACCTTCGGCTTGTCCACCATGGCTCCTCGCGTTCGAGAATCTGCAACACCCATGACACACCACAGGCCCGGCAGTATGACTGCCGGGCCTGTGGATAAGTCAGTCGCGATCTGAAAGTACTACTGCGCCGGGCCGTCGACGGCCTCGGAGGTCAGCAGACCGGCGTTGATCTCGCGCAGGGCGATCGACAGCGGCTTCTCGTGGACGTGGGTGTCGACGAGCGGACCGACGTACTCGAGAAGGCCCTCACCGAGCTGCGAGTAGTACGCGTTGATCTGGCGGGCACGCTTGGCCGCGTAGATCACGAGGCTGTACTTCGAGTCGGTCGCCTCGAGAAGCTCGTCGATCGGCGGGTTGATGATGCCCTCGGGCGCGGTGATGGAAGAGGACACGCTCTACCTTCCGATGGATGGGAAAGAATCAGACATCGTGATCACAGTCACGATCACACAACGTCCATCAAGGCTAGCAGCTCGCGGGCCACGTCCTCGACGGAGGTGTTGACCAAGGTCGTATCGAACTCCGGCTCGGCCGCCAGCTCGGTCTTCGCCGCCGCCAAGCGGCGCTCGATGACCTCGGGCGGCTCGGTCCCCCGGCCGGTCAGCCTGCGCACCAGCTCCTCCCAGGAGGGCGGAGCGAGGAACACCAACTGGGCGTCGGCCATGGACTCGCGGACCTGCCGGGCGCCCTGGAGGTCGATCTCCAGCAGGACGGGCTCGCCGTTCTCCAGCCGCTCCAGCACCGCCGCGCGGGGCGTGCCGTAGCGGTTGCCGGCGAACTCGGCCCACTCCAGCAGCTCGCCGTTGGCGATCAGCTTGTCCATCTCGTCGTCGGTGACGAAGAAGTAGTGGACTCCGTGCTGCTCGCCGGGGCGCGGCTTGCGGGTGGTCGCCGACACCGAGAGCCAGACCTCGGGGTGTTCCTTGCGCATATGGGCGACGACCGTGCTCTTGCCGACCCCCGAGGGGCCGGAGAGCACGGTCAGCCGCGGACGTTCACTCATGCAGCGATTATTCCAGCAATCCCGGAGTGCCCGGGACTCCCGGTCCGCCGGGCGGCGGACTCAGGAGCCGGTGCTGCCGAACTCACGCTCCAGGGAGGCGATCTGGTTGGAACCGAGACCGCGCACGCGGCGGCTCTCGGAGATGCCCAGACGCTCCATGATCTGCTTGGCGCGGACCTTGCCCACGCCCGGCAGGGACTCCAGCAGGGCGGAGACCTTCATCTTGCCGATGACGTCGTTTTCCTGGCCCTGCTTGATGACCTCGTGCAGGGAGGCGCCGGAGTGCTTGAGTCGATTCTTGACCTCGGCCCGCTCCCGGCGAGCCGCGGCGGCCTTTTCGAGCGCGGCTGCGCGCTGTTCAGGGGTAAGGGGCGGAAGAGCCACGCCTACGTCACCTCGGATGTCGAACTGTCGGATACGGACCGGTGAGGAACCTAGTCGCCCCACACCTGGGGAGCCACGAGCAACACGCTGCCCGCTCTCCCCCACTGCCTGAGGGGCGTGGGAGGCGCCCCCACTGCTCGGAGACTAGCGGGCAAGTCCGCCAGAGTCAGCGAGAACAGCGGAAAAGTCCTGGTCAGCCTCCGTCAGGCCGGACATTTCAGACATACTGCCCCCGATTTGAGGATGTATTCACACTCAAGTCGGCGCGATCCCGCTCAGCCGAGCACGCGGCCGGGCCTCAGACGCCCTCGACGGCCGCCCGGATCTCCGCCGCGAACCGCTCGGCCGCCCCGCGCAGCGCGCTGACGTCGGGACCGTGACGCAGAACACCCCGGCTGACGTTGGGCACGACGTTGCGGACGGCCGACCCGAAGACCCCGGGAAGATCGGCCGGGGTCGCGCCCTGGGCGCCGATGCCGGGCGCCAGGAGCGGGCCGTTGACGGCGAGGTCGTACGAGGACAGGTCGCCGAGCGTGGCGCCGACGACCGCGCCGAAGGAGCCCAGCGGCTCCTCCCCCGCGTTCTCGGCCGCCAGGTGGGCGAGCATGGTCGCCCCGACGGTCCGGCCGTCGGCGCGGACCGCGTGCTGCACCTCGCCGCCCTCCGGGTTCGAGGTCAGCGCCAGCACGAACAGCCCGGCGCCGCTCTCCCGGGCGAGCGCGACGGCCGGACTCAGCGAGCCGTAGCCGAGGTACGGCGAGACCGTCAGGGCGTCGGAGAACAGCGGGGCGTCCGGGCGCAGGAACGCCTCGGCGTAGGCGGCCATGGTCGAGCCGATGTCGCCGCGCTTGGCGTCCATCACGACCAGCGCCCCGGCCGCGCGCGCCTCCTGGACCGACTTCTCCAGGACGGCGAGGCCGCGCGAGCCGAACCGCTCGAAGAAGGCGCTCTGCGGCTTCAGGACGGCCACCCGGTCGGCCATGGCCTCGACGACCGTGCGGCTGAACCGCTCCAGGCCGGCGACGTCGTCGTCCAGGCCCCACTCGGCGAGCAGGGAGGCGTGCGGGTCGATGCCGACGCACAGCGGGCCGCGCTCGTCCATGGCGCGGCGCAGCCGGGCGCCGAAGGGCTCCAGGGGGCTCATGCGGGCTTCCTCACGTCGGCGCCGACCGCGTCGGCGAGGGTGGCGTACGGGCTGGTGCGCAGGCGGGCGGCAAGGCCCTTGTGGACGGCGCGGCACCAGAAGGGGCCCTCGTAGACGAAGGCGCTGTAGCCCTGGACCAGCGTGGCACCGGCCAGGATGCGCTGCCAGGCGTCCTCGGCGGTCTCGATGCCGCCGACACCCACCAGGGTGATCCGGTCGCCCACGCGCGCGTACAGGCGGCGCAGGACCTCCAGGGAGCGTTCCTTGAGCGGGGCGCCGGACAGGCCGCCGGTCTCCCGCACCAGCGCGGGCGCCGACCGCAGGCCGAGGCCGTCGCGCGCGATGGTGGTGTTGGTGGCGATGATGCCGTCCAGGCCCAGCTCGACGGCGAGGTCGGCGACCGCGTCGACGTCCTCGTCGGCGAGATCGGGGGCGATCTTCACCAGCAGCGGGACGTGCCGGTTCGCGACCGTGCGGTCGGCGGCCTCGCGCACGGCGGTGAGCAGCGGACGCAGGTGGTCCACCGCCTGGAGGTTCCGCAGACCGGGGGTGTTCGGGGAGGAGACGTTGACGACCAGGTAGTCCGCGTACGGCGCGAGGCGCTCGGCGGACTTCACGTAGTCGGCGACGGCCTCCGCCTCCGGCACGACCTTGGTCTTGCCGATGTTGACGCCGACCACGGTCCTGAAGACGGGCTCACGGGTGGCGAGGCGGGCCGCCACGGCCAGGGAGCCGTCGTTGTTGAAGCCCATGCGGTTGATCAGCGCGCGGTCCGCGACGAGCCGGAACAGCCGCTTCTTGGGGTTGCCGGGCTGCGGCTCCCCGGTGACCGTGCCGATCTCGACGTGGTCGAAGCCCAGCATCGACATCCCGTCGATGGCGACCGCGTTCTTGTCGAAGCCGGCCGCGAGCCCGAACGGGCCGTGCATGCGCAGCCCGAACGCCTCCGTGCGCAGCTCCTTGTGGCGCGGCGCGAGCGCGGCGGCGACGAAGGTCCGCAGCACGGGGATCCGGACGGCGAGACGGATCCAGCGGAAGGCGAGGTGGTGGGCCTGCTCGGGGTCCATCCGCCGGAAGAACAGGCGGAAGAAGAGGTGATACATCAGGTGTCCTCACACTGAGGGGGGACACCGTTTCCGGAGTCCCCCCTCGTCGGCGGCTAAGGGTCCGCGCCCCCGAAGGGGCGCGGGGAACTGCGCGACCAGCCACAGACGGGCCCGCAGTGTGCGCACGGCCTCCGCGCGGAGCGCTAGTCGCGGGCCGCGGTCAGGTGTTCCGCGTGTTCCTGGAGCGAGCGGACGCCCACGTCACCGTGGTTGAGGGCGTCGATGCCCTGGACGGCCGCCGCGAGCGCCTGGACGGTGGTCAGGCACGGCACGGACCGCGCCACGGCCGCCGTACGGATGTCGTAGCCGTCGAGGCGGCCGCCGGTGCCGTACGGGGTGTTGACGATGAGGTCGACCTCGCCGTCGTGGATGAGCTGGACGATGGTCCGCTCGCCGTTCGGGCCGGTGCCCTCGGACTGCTTGCGCACGACCGTGGCGTTGATGCCGTTGCGCTTGAGGACCTCGGCGGTGCCGGAGGTGGCGAGCAGCTCGAAGCCGTGGGCGACCAGCTCGCGCGCCGGGAAGATCATCGAGCGCTTGTCGCGGTTGGCGACCGAGATGAACGCGCGGCCCTTGGTGGGCAGCGGGCCGTAGGCACCCGCCTGCGACTTGGCGTACGCCGTGCCGAAGACGGAGTCGATGCCCATGACCTCGCCGGTGGAGCGCATCTCGGGGCCGAGGACGGTGTCGACACCGCGGCCGTGGATGTCGCGGAACCGCGACCACGGCATGACGGCCTCCTTGACGGAGATCGGCGCGTCCAGCGGCAGCTCGCCGCCGTCGCCCGCCTTGGGCAGCAGGCCCTCCGCGCGCAGCTCGGCGATGGTCGCGCCCAGGGAGATCCGGGCTGCGGCCTTGGCCAGCGGCACGGCGGTCGCCTTCGAGGTGAAGGGGACCGTGCGGGAGGCGCGCGGGTTGGCCTCCAGGACGTAGAGGATGTCGCCGGCCATCGCGAACTGGATGTTGATCAGGCCGCGCACGCCGACGCCCTTGGCGATGGCCTCGGTGGAGGCGCGCAGACGCTTGATGTCGAAGCCGCCGAGGGTGATCGGGGGCAGGGCGCACGCCGAGTCGCCGGAGTGGATGCCGGCCTCCTCGATGTGCTCCATCACACCGCCGAGGTACAGCTCCTCGCCGTCGTAGAGCGCGTCGACGTCGATCTCGATGGCGTCGTCCAGGAAGCGGTCGACGAGGACCGGCCGGGAGGGGCTGATCTCGGTCGACTCGGCGATGTAGGAGGCGAGGCGGGTCTCGTCGTAGACGATCTCCATGCCGCGTCCGCCGAGGACGTACGACGGCCGGACCAGGACCGGGTAGCCGATCTCGTCGGCGATGGCCTTGGCCTCCGCGAAGGTGGTGGCCGTGCCGTGCTTGGGCGCCGGCAGGCCGGCCTCCGCGAGGACGCGGCCGAAGGCGCCGCGGTCCTCGGCCGCGTGGATGGCCTCGGGGGACGTGCCGACGATCGGCACGCCGTTGTCCTTCAGGGCCTGCGAGAGACCCAGCGGGGTCTGGCCGCCCAGCTGGACGATGACGCCCGCGATCGGGCCGGCCTGCTGCTCCGCGTGGACGATCTCCAGCACGTCCTCCAGCGTGAGCGGCTCGAAGTACAGCCGGTCGGAGGTGTCGTAGTCCGTGGAGACGGTCTCCGGGTTGCAGTTGACCATCACGGTCTCGTACCCGGCGTCGGACAGCGCGAAGGAGGCGTGGACGCAGGAGTAGTCGAACTCGATGCCCTGGCCGATGCGGTTCGGGCCGGAGCCCAGAATGATCACCGCGGGCTTCTCGCGCGGGGCGACCTCGGTCTCCTCGTCGTAGGAGGAGTAGAAGTACGGCGTCTTCGCGGCGAACTCGGCGGCGCAGGTGTCGACGGTCTTGTAGACCGGGCGGACGCCGAGGGCGTGCCGCACCTCGCGGACGACGTCCTCGCGCAGGCCGCGGATCTCGGCGATCTGCTGGTCGGAGAAGCCGTGCCGCTTGGCCTCGGCGAGCAGGTCGCGGGTCAGCTCGGGGGCCTCGGCCAGCTCGTCCGCGATCTCCTTGATGAGGAAGAGCTGGTCCACGAACCAGGGGTCGATCTTCGTGTACTCGAAGACCTCTTCCGGGGTGGCGCCCGCGCGGATGGCCCGCATGACCGTGTTGATGCGGCCGTCGGTGGGCCGTACGGCCTCGCGCAGCAGGGCTTCCCTGTCGCCGGGGTCGCCGACGAAGGTGAACTGGCTGCCCTTCTTCTCCAGCGAGCGCAGCGCCTTCTGGAAGGCCTCGGGGAAGTTGCGGCCGATGGCCATGGCCTCGCCGACCGACTTCATGGTGGTGGTCAGCGTGGAGTCGGCCTGCGGGAACTTCTCGAAGGCGAAGCGCGGGGCCTTGACGACCACGTAGTCGAGCGTGGGCTCGAAGGAGGCCGGGGTCTCCTGTGTGATGTCGTTCGGGATCTCGTCCAGGGTGTAGCCGACGGCCAGCTTGGCGGCGATCTTGGCGATCGGGAAGCCGGTCGCCTTGGAGGCGAGCGCCGAGGACCGCGACACGCGCGGGTTCATCTCGATGACGATCACGCGACCGTCCTCGGGGTTCACCGCGAACTGGATGTTGCAGCCGCCGGTGTCGACGCCGACCTCGCGGATGACGGCGATGCCGATGTCCCGCAGGATCTGGTACTCGCGGTCGGTCAGCGTCATCGCGGGCGCCACGGTGATGGAGTCACCGGTGTGCACGCCCATCGGGTCGAAGTTCTCGATGGAGCAGACGACCACGACGTTGTCGTTCTTGTCGCGCATCAGCTCCAGCTCGTACTCCTTCCAGCCGAGGATGGACTCCTCCAGGAGCACCTCGGTGGTCGGGGAGAGCGTGAGGCCCTGGCCGGCGATGCGGCGCAGCTCCTCCTCGTCGTGCGCGAAGCCGGAGCCGGCGCCGCCCATGGTGAAGGACGGGCGGACGACGACCGGGTAGCCGCCGAGGGTCTCGACGCCCTTGAGGACGTCGTCCATGGAGTGGCAGATGACCGAGCGGGCGGACTCGCCGTGCCCGATCTTGCGGCGGACCTCCTCCACGACCTCCTTGAACTGGTCGCGGTCCTCGCCCTTGTGGATGGCCTCGGGCTTGGCGCCGATCAGCTCGACGCCGTACTTCTCCAGGACACCGTTCTCGTGCAGCGAGATGGCGGTGTTCAGGGCCGTCTGGCCGCCCAGTGTGGGCAGCAGGGCGTCGGGGCGCTCCTTGGCGATGATCTTCTCGACGAACTCGGGGGTGATCGGCTCGACGTAGGTGGCGTCGGCGATCTCCGGGTCCGTCATGATCGTCGCCGGGTTGGAGTTGACGAGGACGACGCGCAGCCCCTCGGCCTTGAGCACACGGCAGGCCTGGGTGCCGGAGTAGTCGAACTCGGCGGCCTGGCCGATGACGATCGGGCCGGAGCCGATGACCAGGACGGACTGGATATCGGTGCGCTTAGGCACGCTGGCCCTCCATCAGGGAGACGAAACGGTCGAAGAGGTAGGCGGCGTCGTGCGGGCCGGCTGCCGCTTCGGGGTGGTACTGGACGGAGAAGGCGGGCTGGTCGAGCAGCTGGAGCCCCTCCACGACGTCGTCGTTGAGGCAGACGTGGGAGACCTCGGCGCGGCCGAACTTGGTCTCGCTGACCTTGTCGAGCGGCGCGTCCACGGCGAAGCCGTGGTTGTGCGCGGTGACCTCGACCTTGCCGGTCGTACGGTCCTGGACCGGCTGGTTGATGCCCCGGTGGCCGTACTTCAGCTTGTAGGTGCCGAAGCCGAGGGCCCGGCCGAGGATCTGGTTGCCGAAGCAGATACCGAACAGCGGCGTCTTCCGCTCCAGGACGGCGGTCATGAGCGCGACCGGGCCGTCGGCGGTCGCCGGGTCGCCGGGACCGTTGGAGAAGAACACGCCGTCCGGGTCGACGGCGTAGACCTCGTCGGCCGTGGCGGTGGCGGGCAGGACGTGCACCTCGATGCCGCGCTCGGCCATGCGGTGCGGGGTCATGCCCTTGATGCCGAGGTCGATGGCGGCGACCGTGAACCGCTTCTCGCCGACCGCCGGGACGACGTACGCCTCCTGCGTGGCGACCTCCTCGTAGAGGCTCGCGCCCTTCATGTGCGGCTGGGCCTGCACCCGCTCCAGCAGCTCGGCCTCGGGGGCGATCGCCTCGCCGGAGAAGATGCCGGCGCGCATGGAGCCGCGCTCGCGCAGATGGCGGGTGAGGGCCCGGGTGTCGATGCCGGAGATGCCGACCACGCCCTGCCGCTCCAGCTCGTCGTCCAGGGAGCGCTTGGCCCGCCAGTTGGACGGCACGCGCGCGGGGTCGCGCACGACGTAGCCGGAGACCCAGATGCGGCTCGACTCGTCGTCCTCGTCGTTCCAGCCGGTGTTGCCGATCTGCGGGGCGGTCGCGACGACGATCTGGCGGTCGTACGACGGGTCGGTGAGGGTCTCCTGGTAGCCGGTCATGCCGGTGGAGAACACGGCCTCGCCGAAGGTCTCCCCCACGGCCCCGTAGGCGCGGCCGCGGAAGATGCGGCCGTCCTCCAGGACGAGTACGGCGGGAAGCGCCTTGGTCCTCGGAGAGGAGCTTCCCCTGGTGGAGGTCGTCATCGTGCGCCTTCCGTGTCGTTGATCATCTGGTTCAGGGTGTCGACCCACTCGGTGTGCTCGGCCGCGTGGTCGGAGCGGAAGCCGGAGTCGATCAGCTTGTCGCCGTGTGCCCAGGTCACCACCAGCAGTCCGCCCTCGGTGAGGACCTTGCCGGCGATGCCCTTGTCCAGCCGGGCCCCGCGCAGTGCGGCCGTGGGGACGAAGAAGTCGGTGGCGCCGGGGCGCTCGACCTCCAGGCCCGCGTCGGTCAGGGTGAGCTGGGCCCGGCTGCGGGTGCCCAGGCCGTGGGCCACGATGCGGTCCAGCCACTGCCCGGCGGTGGTGGAGCCGTGGTAGCGGCCGCTCATGCTCAGTCTGGCCGGGCCGGTCTCCTCCGGCATACCAGGCTGCGGCGGCTCGCCGCCTCCGTTGAGGGCGGTGGTGGGAGACGGGCGGGCAGGCAGCTCGGGCAGGTCGCCCTGGAGGGTGCCGCGCCACTTCCAGCCCTCGCGCATCAGCCAGTAGACGAGCGCGATGAACAGGACCAGTGCGACGAGCCAGCCGATGCGGGCCGGCCAGTCGGTGACGTCGGCCGACCTCTTGGCCTCGGCCAGCAGGATTACAGGTGTCACGTGAGCTTCCCGTCGACGAGCGTGGCCTTGCCCCGCAGCCACGTGTGCGTCACACGGCCCGGCAGCTCACGCCCCGCGTAGGGGGTGTTGCGGCTGCGCGAGGCGAAGCCCGCGGGGTCCACCTGACCACGGTATTCCGTGTCGACCAGGGTGAGGTTGGCGGGCTCACCAGCCGAGACGGGACGGCCGTGACCGGTGGCCTGTCCGATCTGCGCGGGCTTGAAGGACATGCGGTCGGCGACGCCGGCCCAGTCCAGCAGGCCCGTGTCGACCATGGTCTCCTGGACCACTGACAACGCGGTCTCCAGGCCGACCATGCCCATGGCGGCGGCGGCCCACTCGCAGTCCTTGTCCTCGTGCGGGTGCGGGGCGTGGTCGGTGGCGACGATGTCGATCGTGCCGTCGGCGAGCGCCTCGCGCAGGGCCAGCACGTCGCGCTCGGTGCGCAGCGGCGGGTTGACCTTGTAGACGGGGTTGTAGGTGCGCACCAGCTCGTCGGTGAGGAGCAGGTGGTGCGGGGTGACCTCGGCGGTGACCTGGATGCCCCGGGACTTGGCCCAGCGGACGATCTCGACGGAGCCGGCGGTCGAGAGGTGGCAGATGTGGACGCGGGAGCCGACGTGGTCGGCGAGGAGGACGTCGCGGGCGATGACCGACTCCTCGGCGACGGCCGGCCAGCCGCCCAGGCCCAGCTCGGCGGAGACGACGCCCTCGTTCATCTGGGCGCCCTCGGTGAGCCGCGGCTCCTGCGCGTGCTGGGCGACGACACCGCCGAAGGCCTTCACGTACTCCAGCGCGCGACGCATGATCACGGCGTCGTCCACGCACTTGCCGTCGTCGGAGAAGACGGTGACGCCGGCCGCGGACTCGTGCATCGCGCCCAGCTCGGCGAGCTTCTTGCCCTCCAGGCCGACGGTGACGGCGCCGATGGGCCGGACGTCGCAGTAGCCGTGCTCCTGGCCGAGCCGCCAGACCTGCTCGACGACACCGGCGGTGTCGGCGACCGGGAAGGTGTTGGCCATGGCGAAGACGGCCGTGTAGCCGCCGCTCGCCGCCGCGCGGGTGCCGGTGAGGACGGTCTCGGAGTCCTCGCGGCCCGGCTCGCGCAGATGGGTGTGCAGGTCGACCAGGCCCGGCAGCAGCACCTTGCCGTCGGCCTCGACGACCTCGACGCCCTCGGCCCTGAGGTTCGTGCCGACCTCGGCGACGGTCTCGCCGTCGATCAGGACGTCCTGCGGCGCGCAGCCGAGCACCTTCGCACCACGGATCAGGATCTTGCTCATGGGTCTTACTTCTCCTCAGTGCGGGTCTGGGCGGGCTCGTTGCCACCGAGCAGCAGGTACAGGACGGCCATCCGGATGGAGACGCCGTTGGCGACCTGCTCCACGGCGGTGCAGCGGTCGGAGTCGGCGACCTCGGCGGTGATCTCCATGCCGCGCACCATCGGGCCGGGGTGCATCACGATGGCGTGCTCGGGCAGCTTGGCCATGCGGTCGCCGTCGAGGCCGTAGCGCCGCGAGTACTCGCGCTCGGTCGGGAAGAAGGCGGCGTTCATGCGCTCGCGCTGGACGCGGAGCATCATCACGGCGTCGCACTTGGGCAGCGTGCTGTCGAGGTCGTACGAGACCGCGCACGGCCACGAGCCGACGCCGACCGGCACCAGGGTGGGCGGGGCGACCAGGGTGACCTCGGCGCCGAGGGTGTGCAGCAGGTCGACGTTGGAGCGGGCGACCCGGCTGTGCAGGACGTCACCGACGATGGTGATCCGCTTGCCGGACAGGTCCTGGCCGAGCCCGGCGTCGCGGCCGATGAGCCGGCGGCGCATGGTGAAGGCGTCCAGCAGCGCCTGGGTGGGGTGCTGGTGGGTGCCGTCGCCGGCGTTGATGACGGCCGCGTCGATCCAGCCGGAGTTGGCGAGGCGGTACGGGGCTCCGGAGGCGCCGTGCCGGATGACCACGGCGTCGACGCCCATGGCCTCCAGGGTCTGCGCGGTGTCCTTCAGGGACTCGCCCTTGGACACCGAGGAGCCCTTGGCGGAGAAGTTGATGACGTCCGCGGACAGGCGCTTCTCGGCGGCCTCGAAGGAGATGCGCGTGCGCGTGGAGTCCTCGAAGAAGAGGTTGACGATCGTCCGGCCGCGCAGGGTCGGCAGCTTCTTGATCGGCCGGTCCGCGACCCGGGCCATCTCCTCGGCGGTGTCGAGGATCAGGACGGCGTCGTCGCGGGTGAGGTCGGCGGCCGAGATGAGATGACGCTGCATCTGTCAGGCTCCGTAAGGCAGTTCATTCGGGAGATTTCGGGCAGGCGGGCGCGTGTTCACGGCACGCCGGAGCGGCCGTGCGCCTGACTTGCTACTGAGCGGCCGGCTTCACGCCGAGCAGCACGGTGTCGCGACCGTCCTCCTCGGCGAGCTGGACCTTGACCGTCTCCCGCAGCGACGTGGGGAGGTTCTTGCCGACGTAGTCGGCACGGATGGGCAGTTCGCGGTGGCCGCGGTCGACCAGGACCGCGAGCTGTACCGCGCGCGGGCGCCCGATGTCGTTCAGGGCGTCGAGGGCGGCGCGGATGGTGCGCCCGGAGAAGAGCACGTCGTCGACCAGGACGACCAGCCGACCGTCGATGCCGTCACCGGGGATCTCGGTGCGGGCCAGCGCGCGCGGCGGGTGCATGCGCAGGTCGTCGCGGTACATGGTGATGTCGAGCGAGCCGACCGGGACCGCGCGGTCGGTGATCTGCTCCAGCTTGGCGGCGAGCCGCTGGGCGAGGAAGACACCCCGGGTCGGAATGCCGAGGAGCACCACGTCGTCGGCACCCTTGGCGCGCTCGACGATCTCGTGGGCGATACGGGTGAGTACCCGTGCGATGTCGGGGCCTTCGAGAACGGGCCGCGGATCGGACGCTTGCGGATGTGCAGGCGTGACGTGCTTGTCCATACGAAACGGACCTCCTTCTCCGCCTCACGGGACGGACCTTAAAGGACGTCGGAATTGCGCCATCTACCGTAGCAGGTCACCTGACCGGCCTCGGCCGCCCCCCTGTCACCCGCTTGGCCCAATCGGCCGTCACTACCACGGAAGAGTCGGTGTGGACCATTCGGCTTGACGCGCAAGAGTCACGCTGCGTAACCTCACAGTGAGTTACCAGCCGCGCGGCGGGAAAACAGCCGGCCGCGTCGACACAGTGTCCGGGGAGCTATATGTCCAGCGAATACGCCAAACAGCTCGGGGCCAAGCTCCGGGCCATCCGCACCCAGCAGGGCCTTTCCCTCCACGGTGTCGAGGAAAAGTCCCAGGGTCGCTGGAAGGCCGTGGTGGTCGGTTCCTACGAGCGAGGCGACCGTGCCGTGACCGTGCAGCGCCTGGCCGAGCTGGCCGATTTCTATGGCGTCCCGGTGCAGGAGCTCCTGCCGGGCACCACGCCGGGCGGCGCCGCCGAGCCGCCGCCGAAGCTGGTCCTCGACCTGGAGCGGCTGGCCACCGTGCCGGCCGAGAAGGCGGGCCCCCTCCAGCGTTACGCGGCGACGATCCAGTCCCAGCGCGGTGACTACAACGGCAAGGTGCTCTCCATCCGCCAGGACGACCTGCGCACACTCGCCGTCATCTACGACCAGTCCCCCTCGGTTCTCACCGAGCAGCTGATCAGCTGGGGCGTCCTGGACGCGGACGCGCGCCGCGCGGTGGCCACGCACGAAGACGCGTAACCGCCTCACCACCTCAGCAGAAACGTGCCGCCGGGGTGGCCGGGAATCTACGGTTCCGGCCACCCCGGCGGCGTTTCAGCGACGGTACGACGAACGCCGGAGGGCCCGCAGCACAGGCATGCTGCGGGCCCTCCGACGACGGCTGTCGGGCGGTTACGCCTCGCCCCTGCGCAGGGACGGCTTGAGCTCCTTCAGGCGGCCCAGCAGACCGTTGACGAAGGAGGGCGACTCGTCCGTCGAGAACTCCTTCGCCAGCTGCACCATCTCGTCCAGGACGACGGCGTCCGGGGTCTCGTCGACCCAGATCAGCTCGTACGCGCCCAGCCGCAGGATGTTGCGGTCCACGACCGGCATACGGTCGAGCGTCCACCCGACCGCGTACTGGGCGATCAGCTCGTCGATCCGCTTCGCGTGCTCCGCGTAGCCCTCGACCAGCTGCATCGTGTACTCGCTGACCGGCGGCTGCCGGGTGTCGGACCGGGAGAGCCGGATCCAGTCCGCGAGGACCGTCAGGACGTCGGCGTCGCGCTGGTCGCCCTCGAAGAGGATCTGGAAGGCGCGCTTGCGGGCCGTGTTGCGGGCAGCCACGGTTAGCTGTTCACCCGGCCGAGGTAGTCGCTGGTGCGGGTGTCGACCTTGATCTTCTCACCGGTGGTGATGAAGAGCGGGACCTGGATCTGGTGGCCGGTCTCCAGGGTGGCGGGCTTGGTGCCACCGGTGGAGCGGTCGCCCTGGACGCCCGGCTCGGTCTCGGCGATGGTCAGCTCGACGGCGGCGGGCAGCTCGACGAAGAGAACCTCGCCCTCGTGCTGCGCGACGGTGGCGGTGAAGCCCTCGACCAGGAAGTTCGCGGCGTCGCCGACGGCCTTCCTGTCGATGTGCAGCTGGTCGTAGGTCTCCATGTCCATGAAGACGAAGTACTCGCCGTCCATGTACGAGAACTGCATGTCGCGCTTGTCGACAGTGGCCGTCTCGACCTTGACACCGGCGTTGAAGGTCTTGTCGACGACCTTGCCGGAGAGCACGTTCTTGAGCTTGGTGCGCACGAAGGCCGGGCCCTTGCCGGGCTTGACGTGCTGGAACTCGACGACGGACCAGAGCTGGCCGCCTTCGAGCTTGAGCACCATGCCGTTCTTGAGGTCGTTCGTGGAAGCCACGGTTGCGGAATCTCCTGGACTGACGTACGACCCCGGGGTCACGCGCTACAGCGCGAGCAGCTCCTTGGTCGTGATGGTGAGTAGCTCGGGTCCGCCGTCCGCCTCGGGGCGCACGACGAGCGTGTCATCGATCCGGACACCGCCCCGGCCCGGGAGGTGGACCCCCGGTTCGACGGTGACCGGCACGCAAGCGTCCAGTTTACCCATGGCCGCGGGGGCCAACTGCGGGTCCTCGTCGATTTCGAGTCCGACACCGTGTCCGGTCAGCGCTGGCAGGGCGTCCGCATAGCCCGCGGAGTCCAGTACCTGGCGTGCGGCGCGGTCCACGTCACGGTAGGCGGCGCCGGGTGCCAGGAACTCCCGTCCGGCCCGCTGGGCGGCGAAGACCAGGTCGTACAGCTCGATCTGCCAGTCGGCGGGCGAGGTGCCGATGACGAAGGTACGGCCGATCTCGCAGCGGTAGCCGCGGTAGGTGGCGCCGAGGCAGACGGAGAGGAAGTCGCCCTCCTCCACACGCCGGTCGGTGGGGCGGTGGCCGCGACGGCCGGCGTGCGGTCCGGTGGCCACGGAGGTGGGGAAGGCCGGGCCGTCGGCGCCGTGGTCGACCAGGCGCCGCTCCAGCTCCAGCGCGAGGTGCCGTTCGGTGCGGCCGACCAGGATCGACTCCAGCAGTTCGCCGAGCGCCTGGTCGGCGATCTCGGCGCCGATGCGGAGGCAGGAGATCTCCTCCTCGTCCTTGACGACCCTGAGCTGTTCCACGGCGCCGCCGAGGTCGGTGAGGCGGAGTTTCGGGGCGACGGACGCGATGGCTCGGTGCCGGGTGACGGTGAGGTGGTGTTCCTCGACCGCCAGCGCGTCGGCGCCCTGGGCGGCGGCGAGGCCGGCTGCCGCGACGGCGGCGTCGCCGTCGTTCGCCGGAAGGACGTGCAGGCGCAGGCTCTCGTCCGGCCGGCCTTCGTGGGGGCGGTCGTCCGGCGGGCCGGCGCACACCAGGACGTCCTCGACTCCGCCGAGCAGCAGCACGGCGCCCTGCGGGGCCGCGGCGGCGAGGTAGCGGACGTTGGCCGGGCGGGTGACGAGCGCTGCCGCGGTGCCGGCCGCGTTGAAGTATTCCCTCAGCCGGGATCGGCGGTTCGCGTACACCTCTGACATGAGATGAGCGTAGGAGGTTTGTCCGGATTATGCCGATTGACAGGGGCCGAGTGGGGTTGCGGGGCAGGTGGGGGATGGCGCGAGTGGGACCAGTGACCCCCGCTCACCAGCTCGGTGGGCTCGCGATCGCCCTGGCCAGGACCTCGTCGAGAACCCTCGCCGTCCCGGGGACGTCCAGCTGGGAGTTGTCGATGATCGGGAGGCCCGAGCCGTACCAGCCGGCCATGCGGCCGTGGATGCGGGCCACCTCCTCGTCCGTGAGGCGGCGGTTGCCGGTCCGTTCGGCGTTGCGCTCCAGGACGATGTCGAGGCCCGGGAGCAGGACCACCGGCAGCAGGCCGGGGCCCACGTGCCGCTTCCAGCCGCCGAGGCCGACGACCGGGCGGTCCGGGAAGACGGCATCGTCCAGGATGCAGGAGATGCCGTTGGCGAGGAAGTTGCGCGCGGCGAAGCCGCAGGTGCGGCGGGCCAGCCGGTACTGGGCCTCCGAGTTGTCGTTCCACCCGGACTGCGGGTCGGCGAAGCCCGAGCGGACCCATTCGCGGACGTCGTCCAGGCTGATGTGGGCCGTGGGGACGCGGCGGTGGTCCGCCCAGTACTTGGCGACGCTGGTCTTGCCCGCGCCGGCCGGGCCGATGAGGAGGACGGCGAGGGTGGTGGCCGTCGGATCCGGTGCCGTGGCCGTGGCGGGCGGGGCCGCGGGGGCGCCGACCGGGCCGCCGGGTGGCAGCGGGACGTGTCCGGTGCTGTCGGGAGCCGGCGGGGCGGCGGTGTGCCGCGGGGGCGGGGGCGGGGGCATCGGTCCGGAGGGGACCGGGGGCTGCTGCGGTGGCACCGGTCCGGAGGGGACCGGGGGCGGGGGCGGCGGCACCGGTCCGGGCGGAACCGGGAAGCCCGGCGGCGGGGGAACGGGGGCGGGCCCCGGGGAGACTCCCGGGTGCGGACCCGGATGGTGTGCGGCCGACGCCCAGCCGGCGTGCGGGCGCTGCCCCGGCTGCTGGGGCGGCGGCAGCGGAGACCCCACTGCGTGCTGCATCCGTTGCCACTCCGTCTCGTACACACATCTGGCGCTGGCAGCAGGGGCGTGCCCCGCTTGCTACCGAACGGTACCGTCCCCGGCCGTCGTTTGGTGAAACGGCCGGGGGCGGTGCGAAGTGCCCGGTCGGCGAAGGAAATCGGACGCGGGGACAGGATCTCGGCGCGGGGAGCGGTCCGGGACCTACTGGCCGACCTCGCCGTAGGCGGCGAGGAGGACGGCCGGGTCCGGGCCTTCCAGGACGGTCGGCTTGGCCAGGCCGTCCAGGACGATGAAGCGCAGCAGGTCGCCGCGGGACTTCTTGTCGACCTTCATCGCCTCCAGCAGCTTGGGCCACTGGTCGTAGCGGTAGTGCAGCGGCAGGCCGACGGATTCGAGGATGCTGCGGTGACGGTCGGCCGTGGCGTCGTCCAGACGGCCCGCGAGACGGCCCAGTTCGGCGGCGAAGTGCATCCCGACCGCGACCGCGGCCCCGTGCCGCCACTTGTACCGCTCGTTCTTCTCGATGGCGTGGCCGAGCGTGTGGCCGTAGTTGAGGATCTCCCGCCGGCCGGATTCCTTCAGGTCCGAGGAGACGACGTCGGCCTTGACGCGGATCGACCGCTCGATCAGCTCGGCCGTGTGCGGACCGGCCGGGGTGCGGGCGGCCTGCGGGTCGGCCTCGATGAGGTCCAGGATCACCGGGTCGGCGATGAACCCCGCCTTGATGATCTCGGCCAGTCCGGAGACGTAGTCGTGCACCGGGAGGGAGTCCAGCGCGGCCAGGTCGCACAGGACACCGGCCGGCGGGTGGAAGGCGCCGACCAGGTTCTTGCCCTCGGCGGTGTTGATGCCCGTCTTGCCGCCGACCGCCGCGTCCACCATGGCCAGCACGGTCGTCGGGATCGCGATCCAGCGCACCCCGCGCAGCCAGGTCGCGGCGACGAACCCGGCCAGGTCGGTGCTGGCGCCGCCGCCGACCCCGACGATGACGTCGGTGCGGGTGAACCCGCACTGACCCAGCGCCTTCCAGCAGTAGGCGGCGACCTCGGCGGTCTTGGCCTCCTCCGCGTTGGGCACCTGGATCGCCACGGCCTCGTAGCCCTGCCCGGCCAGGTCGGCGCGCAGCGCCTCGCCGGTCTCGGCCAGTGCCTCCGGGTGGATCACGGCGATCCGCTTGGCCTTTGCCCCGATCAGCCCGGCCAGCTCGCCCAGGAGCTGCCGGCCCACGAGCACCTCGTAGGGGTCCGTGCCCGCGGTGCCGGCGATCCGGATCCGGGTGACTGCCTCGCTCATACCTGCTTCAACTCCAGTGCGTCCAACGCCGCCTGCGCGACCTCTTCCGGAGTGCGGCCGTCCGTCGCCACGACGGCTGTGGCGACCTCCTCGTACAGGTGACGGCGCGCCTCCATCAGCTCCCGCCACTGCTTGCGCGGGTTCACCGCGAGCAGTGGACGGGCCACGTTCAGACCGGTGCGCTTGACGGCCTCCTCGACCTCCATCGAGAGGTAGAGCACCCGCTGCCCGGCCAGCAGCGCGCGCGTGTCCGCGTCCAGGACCGCCCCGCCGCCCAGCGCGACGACGCCCCGGTGCTCGGCGAGCGCGGCCCGCACGGCGGCCTTCTCCAGGGCGCGGAAGGCCGCCTCGCCCTCGTCCACGAAGATCTCGGCGATGGTGCGGCCCTCGGCCGCCACGATGTCCTCGTCGGTGTCCCGGTAGCCGACGCCGAGGCGCTCGGCGAGCAGCCGGCCGACGGTGGACTTGCCCACGCCCATCGGCCCGACCAGGACGACCGCCGGTACGCCGCTCACCGGATCGCCAGGTTGTCGAGGTACGACCGGACGTTGCGGCGGGTCTCCGGGACGGAGTCACCGCCGAACTTCTCGGCGACCGCGTCCGCCAGGACCAGCGCCACCATGGCCTCGGCGACGATGCCGGCCGCCGGGACGGCGGAGACGTCGGAGCGCTGGTGGTGCGCCTGGGCGGGCTCGCCGGTGGTGACGTCCACCGTCCTGAGCGCGCGCGGCACGGTGGCGATCGGCTTCATGGCGGCGCGCACCCGCAGCAGCTCACCCGTGCTGAGGCCGCCCTCGGTGCCGCCCGAGCGGCCGGAGACGCGCCGGATGCCCTCCGGCGTGCTGACGATCTCGTCGTGGGCCTGGGAGCCGGGCACGCGGGCGAGTTCGAAGCCGTCGCCGATCTCGACGCCCTTGATCGCCTGGATGCCCATGAGCGCGCCGGCGAGGCGGGCGTCCAGCTTGCGGTCCCAGTGCACGTGCGAGCCGAGGCCGACCGGGACGTCGTAGGCCAGCACCTCGACCACGCCGCCCAGGGTGTCGCCGTCCTTGTGGGCCTGGTCGACCTCGGCGACCATCGCCTTGGAGGCGTCCGCGTCGAGGCAGCGCAGCGGGTCGGCGTCGAGCTTCTCGACGTCGGCCGGAGTGGGGTAGACGCCCTGCGGGGCCTTCACGGAGCACAGCTCGACCACGTGGGAGACGATCTCGATACCGGCCGTCTCCTTCAGGTACGACCGGGCGACCGCGCCCAGCGCCACCCGGGCCGCCGTCTCGCGGGCCGAGGCGCGCTCCAGGATCGGGCGGGCCTCGTCGAAGCCGTACTTCTGCATGCCCGCCAGGTCTGCGTGGCCGGGGCGGGGGCGGGTCAGCGGCGCGTTGCGGGCCAGGCCCGCCAGCACCTCGGGGTCGACCGGGTCGGCCGCCATGACCTGCTCCCACTTCGGCCACTCGGTGTTGCCCACCATGATCGCCACCGGGGAGCCCAGGGTCAGCCCGTGCCGGACACCGCCGAGGAACGTGACCTCGTCCCGCTCGAACTTCATCCGCGCACCGCGGCCATAGCCGAGCCGCCGCCGCGCCAGGTGGTCCGCCACCATCTCCGTGGTGATCGGCACGCCGGCGGGAAGACCCTCCAGCGTCGCGACAAGTGCGGGACCGTGGGACTCCCCCGCGGTCAGCCAACGCAGCCTGCTCAACGGTGCTCCTCAGTGCTCGCGCCCGGTACTGCCCGCCGTACGCGCGTCCTCGCGTAGGGCGACGGCGCCGCCGGGTGCGCGACCCCGGTACGCCACCTCCGATCCTCCCACGTCCCAGTGCGCGAACCGGCCGCCGGTCCAGCAGGCGGACGCGTGCGGGGCGTCAGCGGGCCGCGAGGGCCTGCTCGCCGGCGTGCCGCATGGCCTCCAGCGG
This sequence comes from Streptomyces sp. NPDC029138, assembly GCF_055564375.1. Classification (NCBI taxonomy): domain Bacteria; kingdom Bacillati; phylum Actinomycetota; class Actinomycetes; order Kitasatosporales; family Streptomycetaceae; genus Streptomyces; species Streptomyces sp. NPDC029138. The sequence goes on along the minus strand of NZ_JBVHWM010000002.1, from coordinate 278,668 downwards.
GCCCGGGGCGTGCCCGGTCATCTGCTCGAACTGGAGCACGGCCTGGTGGACCAGCAGATCGAGACCGCTGACCACGGCCCCGCCGAACATGGACCAGCGGGCCGCCAGCTCGGTGGGCCAGGGGTCGTAGAGCACGTCGAAGAGGGTGGTGGGGCGTTCGGGTACGGCGGCGGCGAGGGCGTCGGTCGTGCCGGCGGGCGTGGTGGCGATGACCAGCGGGGCGCGCAGGGCCTCGGCCGCGTCCGCCCAGTCCGCCGTGCGGACCTCCACGTCGAGCCGTTCGCCCCAGTGCCGCATCTCGGCGGCGCGGGCCTCGCTGCGGACGTAGGCGACGACCTCTCCGGTGCAGATCCGGGCCAGCGCGGCGAGCGCGGAGGAGGCGGTGGCGCCGGCGCCGAGGACGGCGGCGGAGTCGACCTGTTCGATGCCGTGCTCGCCCAGGGCGGCCACCATGCCCGGGATGTCGGTGTTGTCGCCGATGCGGCGGCCGTCCTCGGTGAAGACGAGCGTGTTGACCGCGTCGACCGAGGCGGCGGTGTCGCTGATCTCGTCCACCAGTGGGATGACCGCCCGCTTCAGCGGCATGGTCAGCGACAGCCCCGCCCATTCCGGCCCGAGCTTGTCCAGGAAGCCGGGCAGGGCGGCCTCGTCGACGTCGAAGCTGTCGTACGACCAGTCGGTGAGGCCCGCCGCGTCGTACGCGGCCCGGTGCAGCACCGGGGAGAGGGAGTGGGCGATCGGCGAACCGAGCACGGCGGCACGGCGGCCGTCAGTTGCCCGCGTTGGCATTGAACTTGTCCTTGAGCTCTAGGAATTCTGCGTACGTCTTGGCGAACTCGGTGTTGTTCGTCCCGTCGGTCGCCACGAAGTAGATCCAGCCGTCGTGCGTCGGATTCAGCGTCGCCTTCAGCGCGTCCTCGCCGGGGTTGCCGATCGGGCCGGGCGGAAGTCCCGGGTGGCGGTACGTGTTGTACGGGCTCGAATTGCTGTTGATCTCCCTCTCGGAGATGTGGATGTTGCTCGTACCCTTGAGGTAGTTGTAGGTCGAGTCGAACTGCAACAGCCGGTTGGTCTCGGTGTTGGTGGGCTTGAGGCGGTTGTAGACCACCTCGGCCATCTTGCGGAAGTCGTCGTGGGTCTTGCCCTCGGCCTGCACCAGGCTCGCGACCGTGACGAGTTCGAAGGCGTTTTTCAGGCCGAGCGCCTTGGCCTTTTCGGTCAGGCCGTAGGCGGCGTACTTCAGCTTGGCCTGGGTGACCATCTGCTTCAGGACGGCCTCGGGCTTCATGCCCTTGGCGGCCGGATAGGTGCCCGGGAAGAGGAAGCCCTCCAGCGGGTCCTTGAGGGCGCTGTTGTTCTGCGCCCAGGCCGGCAGGCCGAGGTTCTTGTAACTCTTGTCGGCGACCTTCTTGGTCGTGCCCGCGGACAGTTCGAGTTTCTTGTCGATGGCCGCGTAGACACCGGAATTGCGCTCGCCCGGGGTGACGATCACATTGTTCTGGCTGCGCGGGTCCATCATCAGCCGGACGGCGCTGGCGGCGGACATCTCCTTCTTCAGGAGATAGGCGCCGGCCTGGATTCCGTCGCCGCCCGGTGTCGTGGTCTGGGCGTGGACGAACGCCTCGGCGCTCTTGACGACTCCGGCCTCTTTCAGACGGCGGCCGATCTCCCAGCCGCCCGCGCCTTTCGGGATCTCGACGGTCACCGTCTCGCTGGTGCCGTCGCCCGCGTAGTCCGGGGCCGTGCCGAAACGATTTTGGTAGAACTGGTAGCCGAAATACCCGACTCCGCCGAGGCCGCCGCCGAACACCAGGACGACCACCATGCACGCGCAGCCGGTGCGCCGCTTCTTGCTCTTGACGGGCTTCTTGCCGCGCCGCTCACGACGGCTCTGGAGCTCGTGCTCCTCCTCGTCGTCCTCGCCGCCGCCTCCCGCGAAGAAGGCGTGCTCCTCCTCGCCCGCCGCCTGCGGCTCGGGCTCCGGTTCGGGCTGCCGGCGGCCGGGCGGCTCCGGCGGCGGGTACGCGTCCTCGGTGGGGTAGAAGTCGGGCTGCTCCGCACCGTAGGCCACGGGCTGCTGGCCGTACGGGTCGCCGGGGTCGGCGGCGTACGGCACATGACCGTGAGTGCCGGTCGCGTCCCAGCCGCCCTGGTGGAACTGCTGCTGGGTCTGGTGGGCGAACCGCTGGTCGTACTCGTGCCGGGTCGATCCGTCGTAGTACTGGTGCTGCTGCTCGCCGTACCCGGGCTGCTGTTCCTGGCTCCAGTCGCCGTGCTGCGGCGCCTGCGGATAGTGCTGCGGCTGGCCGCCGTAGGGGGACTGCGGGCCCGCCTGGCCCTGCTGTCCTCCCCATCCGCCGTCCCCGTACAACGGGTCCTCCGGATGCCACGGTTCGGAGCCTTGGCCCCGGCCATACTCAGTCATCGATCCCCTAGAGCCGCGAGGCCGACGGTCACGCGGCCGGGGGCCGGCTTCCGCTCCGCCTCTTGCTGTGCCCCGGCTGTTCGAACACCGGCGCATCGCGCGGAACGTTACCGTATCGCGATCAGATGACCACTTCGACGCCTTCGCCGGGTGGTTCACCTGACACCCGTTCGGATTCCAGGGCCTGCTGCAAAATGATGACGGCGGCGGCCTGGTCGATGACCGCGCGGCCCTTCTTCGACTTCACGCCCGAGGCGCGCAGTCCCTGACTGGCCGTCACCGTCGTCATCCGCTCGTCCACCAGGCGCACCGGCACCGGCTTGACGCCCTTGGCCAGCTCCTGGGCGAAGGCGCGGACCTTGACCGCGGCCGGGCCCTCGCCCCCCTTGAGGGAGCGAGGGAGGCCGACGACGACCTCGATCGGTTCATACTCCTCCACCAGCTGCCGCAACCGGCGGTGGGCGGCGGGGACGTCCCGGCCGGGGACGGTCTCCACCGGGGTGGCGAGGATTCCGTCGGGGTCGCACGAGGCGACCCCGATCCGGGCGTCCCCGACGTCGATCGCGAGCCGACGTCCTCTGCGCATGTCTCGACCGTTTCTTACTTGGCGGTCTCGGCGACCAGGCGCTCGACGGCCTCGACGGCCTCGCCGACGGCGGCCGGGTTCTGGCCGCCGCCCTGGGCGACGTCCGGCTTGCCGCCACCGCCGCCGCCGAGCGTCTTGGCGGCCGTACGGACCAGGTCACCGGCCTTGAGGCCGCGCTCGCGGGCGGCCTCGTTGGTGGCGATGACCGTGAGCGGCTTGCCGTTGTTGACCGTGAACAGGGCCACGACGGCGGCCCGGCCGCCCTGGATCCGGCCGCGCACGTCCAGGACCAGCTTGCGCAGGTCGTCCGGCGTGGTGCCGTCCGGCACCTGGCCGGTGACCAGGGCGACGCCCCGCACGTCCTTGGCGGACTCGGCGAGGCCGGCGGCGGCCTGGAGCACCTTCTCGGCGCGGAACTTCTCGATCTCCTTCTCGGCGTCCTTCAGCTTGCCGAGCATGGCGGAGACCTTCTCCGGCAGCTCCTCCGGGCGGCCCTTGAGCAGCTCGGTCAGCTGGTTGACGACCGTGTGCTCGCGGGCGAGGAAGTTGTAGGCGTCCACGCCGACCAGGGCCTCGATACGGCGCACACCGGAGCCGATGGAGGACTCGCCGAGCAGCTTCACCAGGCCCAGCTGGGCGGTGTTGTGCACATGCGTGCCGCCGCACAGCTCCTTGGAGAAGTCGCCGATGGTCACGACGCGGACCCGCTCGCCGTACTTCTCGCCGAACTCGGCGATGGCGCCCTGCTTCTTGGCCTCGTCGATGCCCATGACGTCGGCGCGGACGTCGAGGTCACGGGCGAGCACCTCGTTGATCTTCTGCTCGACGTCGGTCATCACGGCCGTCGGGACGGCGGAGGGCGAGCCGAAGTCGAAGCGGAAGCGGCCGGGCTGGTTCTCGGAACCGGCCTGGGCGGCGGTCGGGCCGAGCGCGTCGCGCAGCGCCTGGTGGGTGAGGTGGGTGGCCGAGTGGGCGCGGGCGATGGCCGTGCGGCGGCGGGCGTCGATGGCGGCGTGGGCCTTGGCGCCGACGGTCACCTCGCCGACCTGGACGACGCCCTTGTGGACGTACACGCCCGGGACCGGCTTCTGGCAGTCGCGGACCTCGATGACGGCACCGGAGTCGACCCTGATCCGGCCGGTGTCGCCGATCTGGCCGCCGCCCTCGGCGTAGAACGGGGTGCGGTCCAGGACGACCTCGACCTCGTCGCCCTCGGTGGCGGCCGGCGAGGAGACGCCGTTGACGAGGATGCCGACGATCGTGGACTCGCCCTCGGTGTCGGTGTAGCCGATGAAGTCGGTCGCGCCGGCGGCGTCGGCGATCTCCCGGTAGGCGCCGAGGTCGGCGTGGCCGGTCTTCTTGGCCTGGGCGTCGGCCTTGGCGCGCTCCCGCTGCTCCTTCATCAGGCGGCGGAAGCCCTCCTCGTCCACGGACAGGCCCTGCTCGGCGGCCATCTCCAGGGTGAGGTCGATCGGGAAGCCCCAGGTGTCGTGGAGCAGGAAGGCCTTGTCGCCGGGCAGGACGGTGGCGCCCGCGGCCTTGGTCTCGCTCACGGCGGTGTCGAGGATGTTGGTGCCGGCCTTCAGCGTCTTGAGGAAGGCGTTCTCCTCGGCGACGGCGACCTTCTCGATGCGCTCGCGGTCGGTGATCAGCTCCGGGTACTGCTGGCCCATCATGCCGATGACGACGTCGATGAGGTCCTTGACGACCGGGCCGGTGGCGCCGAGCAGGCGCATGTTGCGGATGGCGCGGCGCATGATGCGGCGCAGCACGTAGCCACGGCCCTCGTTGCCGGGGGTGACGCCGTCGCCGATGAGCATGGTGGCGGTGCGCATGTGGTCGGTGACCACGCGGAGGGACACGTCCGAGGCGTGGGCGTCGCCGTAGCGCACGCCGGTCAGCTCGGTGGCCCTCTCGATGACGGCCATGGAGGTGTCGATCTCGTACATGTTCTGCACACCTTGCAGAATCATGGCGAGCCGCTCCAGGCCGAGGCCCGTGTCGATGTTCTTGCTCGGCAGGTCCCCGAGGATCTCGAAGTTGTCCTTGCCGGTGCCCTCGCCGCGCTCGTACTGCATGAAGACGAGGTTCCAGATCTCCACGTACCGCTCGTCGTTGACGGCGGGGCCGCCCTCGACGCCGAACTCGGGGCCGCGGTCGTAGTTGATCTCGGAGCAGGGGCCGCAGGGGCCGGGGACGCCCATGGACCAGAAGTTGTCCTTCATGCCCAGGCGCTGGATGCGCTCCATGGGCACGCCGACGACCTCGTGCCAGATGCGCTCGGCCTCGTCGTCGTCCTTGTAGACGGTGATCCACAGACGCTCGGGGTCGAGGCCGTAACCGCCCTTGTCCTGGGGGCTGGTGAGCAGCTCCCAGGCGAGCTTGACGGCGCCTTCCTTGAAGTAGTCGCCGAAGGAGAAGTTGCCGCACATCTGGAAGAAGGTGCCGTGGCGCGTGGTCTTGCCGACCTCTTCGATGTCGGGCGTGCGCACGCACTTCTGCACGCTGGTGGCGCGCGGGAACGGCGGCTTGACCTCACCCAGGAAGTAGGGCTTGAAAGGAACCATGCCGGCGGGGACGAGCAGCAGAGTCGGGTCGTCCGCGATGAGCGACGCCGAAGGGACGACGGTGTGCCCGCGCTCCTCGAAGAAGCTCAGCCAGCGGCGGCGAATCTCAGCCGACTCCATCAGTGGTCCTCATTCCGGTTGTACGAGTACGTCGTGTTCTCGATGTACTGCGGGTTGCTGCGGTTGTTCTCGATGGCGGTGAGCCGCCGGGGCCCGGGGAGTTCGGGGCTGTCCTCGATGCCCAGCGCCTCCTCCAGCTCGGCCTCCCGCTGGACCATGTTGTCGCGGACGTCGAGCGCGAAGCCGACCGCGCGGTCCTTCAGCCGCTGACCGGTCTCCAGTGCCTTGTTCGCCGCGGTGGCGGCCAGGCTCTCCGGGGTCAGCTGCTTCAGCTTGCGGTTGACCTTGGTGGTGGCCCACACACCGGCGGCGACACCTGTGGTGAACCAGAACGTACGGCGGAACATCGCTCGGTCTCAGTCCTTACTTCCGCTTGCGTCGTGCGGCAGGGACCGTCCGGCCCACGATCACGGTACGCCGGGGCGACTTCCCGGGCACGCCCTCCTCCTTGCGGCCGCCGAGCGCCCGGCGGACGCCGTAGCCGAAGGCCGCGACCTTGACCAGCGGGCCGCCGAAGGTGGAGGCGACGGTGGTGGACAGCGCGGAGGCGTTCGACGTGACCTCCTGGACGTCGGAGGCGATCGCGTCGACCCGGTCGATCTGCGTCTGCGCGGAGCGCACCGCCTGGGAGGCGTCGGCGAGCAGTGGGACCGCCTGGTCGGTCACGTCCGCCACGAGCTTGGTGGTCGCCTTGAGCGTCTGGGCCAGCCTCGCCAGTGCGACCGCGAGGAAGGAGACCAGGATCGCCCAGAAGACGGCCACCAGAATCCCGGCCACCTCTCCACCGGACACTGTGCGCACCCGCTCCCTGAAACGTGCTCTGAACATCGGAACCATGAAAAAAGCAGTGCCCCGAGCCTATCGCGCCGGGGCGGAGGCTCCGTACCGGATTACCGGGCGGAGCGGGCGGACTTGCGGGAAGCGATTGTACGGAGTGAACACGGTTCAGTACGCTCCGTGTCCCATGCGAGGTCCTCACAGCCCCGGCTCCTGGGCGGACGGCGATCCGCCCCTCGAACTCACCGCTTTCGTCGGGCGCTCGGCCGAGCTGGCCGAGCTGACGGCGGCGCTCGGACAGGCACGGCTGGTGACCGTGACGGGGGTGGGCGGGGTCGGCAAGTCCCGGCTGGCCGCGCGGGTGGCGGCGCGCTGGGCGTCCGGCGCCCCGGCGGGCGGCCCGGGCTGGGGGCTCGTGGACCTGGCGCCGGTGCGGGACCCGCAGTTCGTGGAGTACGCGGTCGTGGAGGCGCTGGGGCTGACCGACCACACCACGCGCCTGCCCCGGGAGACGCTGCTGGAGCATCTGGCCGGGCGGCGGGCGCTGTTGGTGCTGGACGGGTTCGAGCACCTGGTGGCGGCCTGCGCCGATCTGACGGCGGAGCTGCTGCGGAAGCTGCCGGAGCTGCGGGTGCTGGCCGTGGGCCGGCGTCCGCTGGGCCTCGCCGGCGAGCGGCTGTTCCCGCTGGCGCCGCTCGGCGAGGACGGGGCGGTGGAGCTGTTCACGGACCGGGCCCGGGCGCAGGGCGTGCCGGTGGCCGACGGCGCCGAGGTGCGCGAGCTGTGCCAGCGGCTGGAGGGCATCCCGCTGGCGCTGGAGCTGGCGGCCGGGCGGCTGCGGGCGCTGTCCCCGGCGCAGTTGCTCCAGCGGCTCGACGACCGGTTCCGGCTGCTGACCGGCGGCGGCCGGGACGTCCTCCCCCGGCACCAGACGCTGCGCACGGCGATCGGCTGGAGCCACGAGCTGTGCTCGCCGGCCGAACGGCTGCTGTGGGCGCGGCTGTCGGTGTTCGCGCAGTCCTTCGACCTGGAGGCGGCCGAGTACGTGTGCAGCGGGGACGGGCTGGCCGCCGAGGACGTCCTGGACGTGCTGTCGGAGCTGCTCGCCCAGTCGGTCGTCTCCCGCGAGGAGACCCCGGCGGGCCCCCGCTACCGGATGCTGGACACCGTCCGGGCCTACGGCGCCGAGTGGCTGGAGGCGACCGGGGACGCGGCCCGGCTGCGCAGACGGCACCGGGACTGGTACCTGGGCCTGGCCACCATGTGCGAGCTGGACTGGTTCTCGCCCCGGCAGCGGGAGGTGGCCGCGCGGGTCGAGGCGGAGCTGCCGAATCTGCGGACGGCCCTGGAGTTCTGCCTGACCGAGCCGGAGGAGGCGCATCTCGGCCAGCATCTGGCGGGTTCGCTGTGGTTCTGCTGGGTGGGGTGCGGCCGGCTCGCGGAAGGGCGGCGGTGGCTGGAGCGCAGCCTGGAGCTGGACTCGGAGTACGAGCGGTCCCGGCTGAAGGCGCTGTGGGTGCTCGGCTATGTGGCGATCCTTCAGGGCGACACCGTACCGGCGCTCCAGGCGCTGCGGATGTGCCGGGAGCAGGCGGAGCGGTCGGCCGACCCGACGGCGGTGGCGTACGCCGAGCACCGCACCGGCTGTCTGGCCCTGGTCACGGATGACATGGCCCGCGCGGAAACGCTGCTGCGGTCGGCGCTGGACCGCTACCAGGAGATCGGCGAGCTGAACAGCAACGTCCTGATGGGCCAGGTGGAGCTGGCGATGGCGCGGGCGTTCCAGGGGGATCTGCCGGACGCGGTGCGGCTGTGCGAGGACGTGCGCCGGGTGTGTGAGGACCACGGGGAGCGGTGGGCGCGGTCGTACGCCCAGTACGTACTGGCGTACGCGGCCTGGCAGGGCGGTGACGCGGCCCACGCGCGGGAGCTGCTGGCGGACTGCCTGGACAACGCGCACGGATTCCACGACCTGCTGGGCACGGTGCTGTCGATCGAGTTGCTCGCCCTGGTCACGGTGACGCAGGGCGATCCGGTCGAGGCGGCGGTGCTTCAGGGCGCCGCCGCGCGGATGTGGCCCTCGGTCGGGCTGCCGCTGTTCGGCTCGGCCTACTACAACGCCCCGCACGAGCAGTGCGAGGCGACGGCCCGGGAGGCGCTGGGCGACGAGCGGTACGAGGAGTGGGTGCGCCGCGGGGCGCGGCTGGACCGGGAGACGGCGGTGGCCCGGGCGCTGCGGAAGGACGGACGGCCGCTGCCGGCGCTGCCCGCGCCCCGGGGACCGGTCCCGCGCACCCGCCCCGGGAAGCGCGAACCCGCCGCCTCGCCCACCCGGAAGGGCGGGGAGACGGCGGGCTGAGGTGCTACGCCGGGGCTGAGGTCAGCGGGCGTAGTACTCGACGACGAGCTGCTCGTCGCAGATGACCGGAACTTCCTTGCGGTTCGGCTCGCGGTCCAGGCGGAACGCCAGGGCCTTGAGGTTCACCTGGAGGTAGCGCGGGGTCTCGCCCTCGGGGGCGAAGCCACCCTCACGGGCGATCTGGAAGAGCGTCTTGTCCTTGGAGCGGTCGCGGACCTGCACGACGTCGTCCGGGCGGACGCGGAAGGACGGCTTGTCGACCTTCTGGCCGTTGACCTGGATGTGGCCGTGGACGACCATCTGGCGGGCCTGGTAGATCGTGCGGGCGATGCCCGAACGCAGGACCAGCGCGTCGAGGCGGCGCTCCAGCTCCACGATCAGGGCCTCGCCGGTCTTGCCCTGGACCTTGGACGCGCGCTCGTAGGCGCGGACCAGCTGGCGCTCGGAGATGTCGTACTGAGCGCGCAGGCGCTGCTTCTCGAGCAGACGGACCTTGTAGTCCGAGTTCTGCTTGCGGCCGCGGCCGTGCTCACCCGGCGGGTAGGGGCGGGCCTCGAAGTACTTGACGGCCTTCGGGGTCAGCGCGATACCGAGGGCACGCGACTTCTTGACCTTGGGGCGGGACTGGTTCGCCACTGTCTTTCGTCTCTTTCGTAGTGTTCGGCTCGTCAGTGTTCAGGGAGGTCGCATCCGCAGCCGGGAAAACCCGCCGGGTCCGCAGGGGACCTGCCGGGCAGCCGCTTCCCTGGTCTGGGCACATACGTGCAGCACGCGAGTGGCCCACCGACCGTTCCCGTGGTTCCGGGTGGTGGTGGGCTGCCCGCGACACCGTTCGACGGTGCGCGACGCTCCTGGAGCCGGTCCGCGCGGGACCGGGTCTCCGGCTGGTTGTCCCGCTCTGACAGCACGGGACTCAGCACTTCGCAGGAGTCTACCGCGTGCTCAGGACCGCTTGCGACCGAGGTGCCTGCGGGTCCACTCCACGGCGTCCGCGTATCTGGCCTCGGCGCCGTGCCGGCTCGGGGTGTAGTACTCGCGGTCCTTCAGGGCGTCCGGGGCGTACTGCTGCGCCGCGATGCCCTCGGGCAGGTCGTGCGGGTACACGTATCCCTGGGCGTGGCCGAGCTTGGCCGCGCCCTTGTAGTGCCCGTCGCGCAGATGCGGCGGCACCGGGCCGGCCAGGCCCTTGCGTACGTCGTCCAGGGCGGCGCCGATCGCGGTGGTCGCGGCGTTGGACTTGGGGGCCAGGGCCAGCGCGATCGTGGCGTGGCTGAGGGTGAGCGCGGCCTCCGGGAAGCCGATCATGGCGACGGCCTGGGCGGCTGCCACGGCGATGGGCAGCGCGTTCGGATCGGCGAGGCCGATGTCCTCGCTTGCGGAGATCATCAGACGGCGGGCGATGAACCGGGGGTCCTCGCCGGCCTCGATCATGCGGGCCAGGTAGTGCAGGGCCGCGTCGACGTCGGAACCCCGGATGGACTTGATGAGGGCGCTGGCGACGTCGTAGTGCTGGTCGCCGTCGCGGTCGTACCGCACCGCGGCCCGGTCGACCGTCTGCTCCAGCGTCCGCAGGCTGATCTCGCCCTCGCCCTGGTCCAGCGCGGCCCCGGCGGCGGCCTCCAGGGCGGTCAGGGCGCGGCGGGCGTCGCCGCCGGCGATGCGGAGCAGATGCTCCTCGGTGTCCTCGGGGAGGGCGACGGCGTCCTTGAGGCCGCGTTCGTCGCTCAGCGCCCGGCGGAGCAGTGAGCGGATGTCGTCGTCGGTGAGCGGTTCGAGGGTGAGCAGGAGGGAGCGGGAGAGCAGCGGGGAGATCACCGAGAAGTAAGGGTTCTCCGTGGTGGCCGCGATCAGGGTCACCCAGCGGTTCTCCACCGCCGGCAGCAGGGAGTCCTGCTGCGCCTTGCTGAAGCGGTGGATCTCGTCCAGGAAGAGGACGGTCTCCTTGCCGAAGGCACCGGTGGCGCGGCGGGCGCCCTCGATGACCGTGCGGACCTCCTTGACGCCCGCGGTGATCGCGGACAGCTCCACGAACCGCTTGTTCGTCGCCTTCGAGACCACATAGGCCAGGGTGGTCTTGCCGGTGCCGGGCGGGCCCCACAGGATCACCGAGGACGGTCCGGCGGGGCCGCCGTTGCCCTCGCCGACCAGCCTGCGCAGCGGGGAGCCGGCCCCGAGCAGATGCTGCTGGCCCACGACCTCGTCGAGCGTGCGCGGGCGCATGCGTACCGCCAGGGGGCTGGCTGCCGGATCCGTCTCCTGGCGTTCTTCTGCTGCTGCGGTGAAGAGGTCGGGTTCCACGCTGAAACCCTAGAACACCGCACTGACAATCCGGTCGGGACCGTCAGCTGGTCCAGAAATCCCACCAGCGGGTGAGGACCAGCATGCCGATGATGCCGATGTGCACGACCGGCAGCACCCAGGTGAACTCGCCGAAGAAGGACTTCAGCCAGCGCGGGGACGGCAGGAAGTCGTTGCGGATGTTGAACGAGGTGACGTACCAGAACATGGTGATCGTGGCGACCCAGGCCAGCGAGCACCACAGGCACAGCGCGTTGATCCGGTACAGGGACTGGAACTGGAGCCAGGTGCAGAAGGCCACGCCGAAGAGCGTGCCGAAGTTGAAGGTCAGCCAGTACCAGCGCGGGAACCGGGCGCGGGCCAGCAGGCTCATGCCGACGCAGATGACGATGCCGTACGCGACCAGGCCGAGCATCGGGTTGGGGAAGCCGAAGGCGGCGGCCTGCTTGCTCTCCATGACGCTGCCGCAGGAGACGACCGGGTTGAGGCTGCACCCGGGGGTGAACGTCTTGCCGGCGACCTTGGCTTCCAGCAGCTTGAACTTGTCGATCGTGATGACCCAGGCGGCCAGCAGTCCGGCCGCGCCGGTGATCACCAGCAGGATGGCGAAGGCGCGGCTGCCGCCCACCGCGCGCGGGGCGTCGGCGGCGCGCTCCGGGCCGGGCTCCGCGGAGACGTCTTTGACTGTCGTCTTGCTCATCACGCCGATTCCGTCACTTGAGACTGGGACCATCTTCGGGCACGGGTCATTGTGCCGCACACGCCTGTGTGCGCACCGTTCGCTCCGCATAAGGATGTACGTACGACGGGTACCGCCTGCTCGGTTCCGGACAGCGTCGGCATGCCTCGGGAGCACGGACGACGAAGGCGCCGGACGCCCCCTCCGGGAGGGCGTCCGGCGCCCACGCGCGCGTGTGTGCCGCTAGCCGAGCCGCGCTTCCAGCTCCGCCACGACCTCGTTCACGCCGATCGCCGTCTGCTCACCGGACTCCATGTCCTTGAGCTGCACGACGCCCTCGGCGAGGTCGCGCTCACCGGCGACGATCGCGTAGCGGGCGCCCGAGCGGTTGGCGTTCTTCATGGCGCCCTTCAGGCCCTTGCCGCCGTACGCGAAGTCCGCCGCGATGCCGACCTTGCGCAACTCGGTGACCTTGGTGAACAGCACCCGGCGGGCCTCCTCGCCGAGCGGGACGGCGTAGACGCTGGTCGACGCCGGAATGTCCAGTTCCACGCCCTCGGCCTCCAGCGCGAGGACCGTGCGGTCGACGCCCAGGGCCCAGCCGACGGACGGCAGCGCGGGGCCGCCGATCATCTCGGACAGGCCGTCGTACCGGCCGCCGCCGCCCACCGCGGACTGCGAGCCGAGGCCGTCGTGCACGAACTCGAAGGTGGTGCGGGTGTAGTAGTCCAGGCCGCGCACCAGCTTCGGGTCGTCCTCGAAGGAGACGCCCGCGGCGGTGATCAGCTCGCGGACCTCCTCGTGGTACGCCTTGCACGCGTCGCACAGGTAGTCGCGCAGCAGCGGGGCGCCGGTCAGCTGCTTCTGGACCGACTCGCGCTTGTCGTCGAGGACCCGCAGCGGGTTGATGTCGACGCGGCGGCGCGTGTCCTCGTCCAGGTCCAGGCCGCGCAGGAACTCCTGGAGCGCCGTCCGGTACACCGGGCGGCACTCCTTGTCGCCCAGGCTGTTCAGCAGGATGCGGAAGTTCCTGAGGCCCAGCGAGCGGTACGCCTGGTCGGCCAGGATGATCAACTCGGCGTCCAGCGCCGGGTCCTCGGCGCCGATCGCCTCGGCGCCGACCTGGGAGAAGTGCCGGTAACGGCCCTTCTGGGGGCGCTCGTAGCGGTAGTAGGAGCCGGAGTACCAGAGCTTGACCGGGAGGTTGCCCGACTTGTGCAGGTTGGCCTCCAGGGCCGCGCGCAGCACGGAGGCGGTGCCCTCGGGGCGCAGGGCGAGCTTGTCGCCGCCCTTGGTCTCGAAGGCGTACATCTCCTTGGTCACGATGTCGGTGGACTCGCCGACACCGCGCGCGAAGAGTTCGACGTTCTCGAAGCCGGGGGTCTCGATGTAGCCGTAGCCGGAGTTGCGCAGCGGAGCGGCGATCGCCTCACGGACCGCCAGATACGTCGCCGAGTCCGGCGGGATCAGGTCGTAGGTGCCCTTGGGGGCCTGGAAGGTGCTCACGAACGTCTCTCGTCACATTCCTCGTCGGGGAGCCTCGGCGGCTCCCTGGCCGGCCGCCACCTGCCGCAGATAGGGGTTGGTGGCGCGCTCCTGGCCGATGGTCGTCTGGGGGCCGTGGCCGGACAGCACCACGGTGGAGTCGTCGAGCGGCAGGCACACACGGGCCAGCGACTGCAACATGTCCGCCATGGATCCGCCCGGCAGATCGGTGCGTCCGATGGAGCCGGCGAACAGCAGATCCCCGGAGAAGAACACCGACGGGACGTCGGCGGTCTCGGGCATCCGGAAGGTCACCGACCCCTTGGTATGGCCCGGCGCGTGCGCGACGGAGAACTCCAGGCCCGCCAGTTCGAGGGTGGTGCCGTTCGTCAGCTCCTTGACGTCGTCCGGCTCCCCCACGGTCAACTCGCCCATCAGCGGCATGCCGATGGAGCGGCCGAGCGCCTTCTCGGGGTCGCTCAGCATGTACCGGTCCTCGGGGTGGATCCAGGCCGGGACGTCGTGCGCCCCGCAGACGGGGACGACCGAGGCGACATGGTCGATGTGGCCGTGGGTGAGGACGACGGCGACGGGCTTGAGCCGATGCTTCTTCAGTGCTTCCTCGACGCCTTCGGCGGCCTGGTGGCCGGGGTCGATGATCACGCACTCCTCACCGGCGGCGGGGGCGACGAGATAACAGTTCGTCGCCCAGGCCCCGGCGGGGAACCCGGCAATGAGCACGATCGTCCTTCGTTGTGTCGATTACAGGCGGCTTCCGATGCGTCAGAGCCTACCGGCGCTGCCGTTTCCTCAGCGAACCCATATACGGTACGGGGCTACACGCAGCGGTCGGATCACGAGGACGCACGCGTACCGCCCGACACACGACACGCATGAGGAGAGAACCCGGTGGTCAGCCAGGAGCAGCGGCGGCGTCAGCTCGCCCGGGAGAAGTTCTTGCGGCAGCAGCAGCGGCGCACCGAAGCGCGGCGCAAGGCCCGCCTGCGCAACTCCGTGATCGCGTCGGTACTGGGCGTGGTCGTGATCGGCAGCGTCGCGCTGTACACGACCGGGGTGCTGAAGGACGACGGCGACAAGAAGGAGAACGCGAGCGCCCAGGTCACCCCGAGCGCCACACCGACCAGCAAGGCCCCGGACCCGTGCGCGAAGCCGGCGGCCGGCTCGGTGAAGAAGCAGAGCTGGAAGAAGGAGCCGGCGATGACGATCGACACGTCGGCGGACTACACGCTCAAGCTCGCGACGACGTGCGGTGACATCGGCATCGCGCTGAAGACGGCGGCGGCCCCGCACACGGTGAACTCGTTCGACTTCCTCGCCGGCAAGGGCTACTTCGACCACACCAAGTGCCACCGCCTGACCACCCAGGGCATCTACGTCCTGCAATGCGGCGACCCGCAGGGCACCGGCATGGGCGGTCCGGGCTACACGCTCCCGGACGAGAACCTCAAGGACAAGAGCCTGAAGAACAACACCTACCCGGCGGGCACGGTGGCGATGGCCAACACCGGTCAGAAGCACACCGGCGGCAGCCAGTTCTTCCTCGTCTACAAGGACAGCCAGCTGCCGCCCAGCTACACCCCCTTCGGCACGATCGACGCGGCCGGCATGAAGGTGCTGAACAAGATCGCCGCGGCGGGCGAGAGCACGGGCGCGGGTGACGGTGCGCCGAACGCGACGGTCGTGATCAACAAGGCGACCGTCAGCAAGTCCTGAGGTCAGCCGTCGCCAAGTCCTGAGGTCAGCGGGGGCCGGGAACGGCCGACTGCCGAATTTCGGTCGCGCTGGATGCGGACAGGCAACCCGCTGGTCGCCTATGTTGGCCGTGACGAAACTGTGGACGATGCCCGGGGGTGCTGAGGCCCCCCGCAGGCATCATGTGGAGGAGGCGCTGTGAGCAGCGACCCGTGGGGCCGCGTCGACGAGACGGGGACCGTGTACGTGCGTACGGCCGACGGCGAGAAGGTCGTCGGTTCCTGGCAGGCCGGCTCCCCCGAGGAGGCGCTGGCCTACTTCGAGCGCAAGTACGAGGGCCTGGTTGTCGAGATCGGCCTCCTCGAAAAGCGAGTACGGACCACCGACCTGTCGGCGAAGGACGCCCAGGCCGCCATCGACCACCTGCGCGAGCAGGTGGACGCACACCACGCGGTCGGCGACCTGGACGCGCTGCGGGGGCGGCTGGACAAGCTGGTCGAGACCGTCGAGGCGCGCCGCGAGGAGCGCAAGCAGCAGCGGGCCAAGCAGTCCGACGAGGCCCGCAAGGCCAAGGAGGACCTGGTCGCCGAGGCCGAGCAGCTGGCGCAGTCCGACCAGTGGCGGGCCGCCGGTGAACGGCTGCGGGCGCTGGTGGACACCTGGAAGGGGCTGCCGCGCCTGGACCGCAAGTCCGACGACGAGCTGTGGCACCGCTTCTCGCACGCCCGGTCGGCGTTCTCCAAGCGCCGCAAGGCCCACTTCGCGCAGCTGGACGCGCAGCGCGAGGAGGCCCGCCGGACCAAGGAGCGGCTGGTCGCCGAGGCCGAGGCGCTGTCCGACTCGACGGACTGGGGTCCGACGGCCGCCCGGTACCGGGAGCTGATGGCCGAGTGGAAGGCCGCGGGCCGCGCCCAGCGCGAGCACGAGGACGACCTGTGGAACCGCTTCCGCGGCGCACAGGACGTGTTCTTCGCCGCCCGCAGCTCGGTCTTCGCCGAGCGTGACGCGGAGCAGTCGGAGAACCTGAAGCTGAAGGAGGAGCTGGCCGAGGAGGCCGAGAAGCTCCTGCCGATCAGCGACCTGAAGGCCGCGCGGGCCGCCTTCCGCTCGATCAACGAGCGCTGGGAGGCCATCGGTCACGTCCCGCGGGACGCGCGGCCGAAGGTCGAGGGCCGGATGCACGCCGTCGAGCGGGCGCTCCAGGAGGCCGAGGAGGCCGAGTGGCGCCGGACGAACCCGGAGGCACGCGCGCGTGCCGAGGGTCTGACCGGCCAGCTCCAGGCCGCCGTGGACAAGCTGAGGGCGCAGATCGACCAGGCGCGCGCCCAGGGCAACAACGCCAGGGCCGACAAGCTGGAGAGGGAGCTGGAGGGGCGTCAGGCGCTCCTGGACCAGGCTCTGAAGGGCCTCCAGGAGTTCGGCGGCTAAGCAGTCCGACACATGCGAGAGGGCCCCGTACGCGCGTACGGGGCCCTTCTGCGTGGTGCGTGTCGTCGTGCGGATCGTTGGGCGGGGCGTTGTGCGTGGTCTACGACCGGCTGCGTCCCGAGGTCACGCGGTACACGTCGTACACGCCCTCCACGCCCCGGACGGCCTTCAGGACGTGGCCGAGGTGCTTCGGGTCGCCCATCTCGAAGGTGAACCGGGAGGTGGCCACGCGGTCGCGGGACGTCTGGACGGCCGCCGACAGGATGTTGACGTGCTGGTCGGACAGGACCCGGGTGACGTCCGAGAGCAGACGGGAGCGGTCCAGCGCCTCGACCTGGATGGCGACCAGGAAGACCGAGGACTGGGTGGGCGCCCACTCGACGTCCAGGATGCGCTCGGGCTCACGGGACAGGGAATCCACGTTGACGCAGTCGCTGCGGTGAACCGATACGCCGCTGCCTCGCGTGACGAAACCGATGATCGGGTCGCCGGGCACGGGTGTACAACAGCGGGCCAGCTTGACCCACACGTCCTCGACGCCCTTGACGACGACGCCCGGGTCGGCGGTGGAGCGGCGCTTGCGGCCCCGGGTACGGGACGGCGGGACCGTCTCGTCGATCTCCTCGGTGGCGGCCTCCTCGCCGCCGAGGGCCTGGACGAGCTTCTGCACGATGTTCTGCGCGGAGACATGGCCCTCGCCGATCGCCGCGTACAGCGCGGAGATGTCCGAGTAGCGCATCTCGTGGGCGAGCGTGACGAGCGAGTCGCCGGTGAGGATGCGCTGGATCGGCAGGTTCTGCTTGCGCATGGCCCGCACGATGGCGTCCTTGCCCTGCTCGATCGCCTCGTCCCGGCGCTCCTTGGAGAACCAGGCGCGGATCTTGTTGCGGGCCCGCGGTGACTTGACGAAGCCGAGCCAGTCCCGGGACGGGCCGGCGCCGGCCGCCTTGGAGGTGAAGACCTCCACCAGGTCGCCGTTGTCCAGCGTGGATTCCAGCGGTACGAGACGGCCGTTGACCCGCGCCCCTATGGTGCGGTGGCCGACCTCGGTGTGGACGGCGTACGCGAAGTCCACCGGGGTGGCACCGGCCGGCAGCGCGATGACGTCGCCCTTGGGGGTGAAGACGAAGACCTCGTTGCGGGACAGGTCGAAGCGCAGGGACTCCAGGAACTCGCTGGGGTCCTCGGTCTCCTTCTGCCAGTCCAGCAGCTGCCGCAGCCACGCCATGTCGTTGATGGCGTCCTTGTCCTTGCCGGACGCCTTCGGCACGTCCGTACGCACCTTGGAGGCGCCGGCGACGGCCTCCTGCTTGTACTTCCAGTGCGCAGCGATGCCGTACTCGGCGCGGCGGTGCATGTCGAACGTGCGGATCTGGAGTTCGACCGGCTTGCCGTTGGGGCCGATGACCGTCGTGTGCAGCGACTGGTACATGTTGAACTTGGGCATCGCGATGTAGTCCTTGAACCGGCCGGGGACCGGGTTCCATCGCGCGTGCACCGTGCCCAGGGCGGCGTAGCAGTCGCGGACCGTGTCGACGAGGACGCGGATGCCCACCAGGTCGTAGATCTCCGCGAAGTCGCGGCCGCGGACGATCATCTTCTGGTAGACGCTGTAGTAGTGCTTCGGGCGGCCCGTGACGGTCGCCTTGATGCGGGCGGCGCGCAGGTCGGCCTGGACCTCGTCGGTCACTATGGCCAGATACTCGTCACGCTTCGGTGCCCGCTCGGCCACCAGCCGTACGATCTCGTCGTACATCTTGGGGTAGAGGATCGCGAAGGCGAGGTCCTCCAGCTCCCACTTGATGGTGTTCATGCCGAGGCGGTGGGCGAGCGGCGCGTAGATCTCCAGCGTCTCGCGCGCCTTCTTCTCCTGCTTCTCGCGCTTGAGATAGCGCATGGTGCGCATGTTGTGCAGGCGGTCGGCTAGCTTGATGACCAGGACGCGCGGGTCCTTGGCCATGGCGACGACCATCTTGCGCACGGTCTCGGCCTGCGCGGCCTCGCCGAACTTGACCTTGTCCAGCTTGGTGACGCCGTCGACGAGCAGGGCCACCACGTCGCCGAAGTCGCGGCGCAGGTCCTCCAGGCCGTACTCGGTGTCCTCGACGGTGTCGTGCAGCAGCCCCGCCATCAGCGTGGCCGGGTCCATGCCCAGCTCGGCGAGGATGGTGGTGACGGCGAGGGGGTGCGTGATGTACGGGTCGCCGCTCTTGCGCTTCTGGCCGCGGTGCCAGCGCTCGGCGACCTGGTAGGCGCGCTCGATCTGGCGCAGCGTGGAGTTCTCGATCTTGGGGTCGTTGCTGCGCACTATGCGCAGCAACGGCTCCAGGACCGGGTTGTACGGGTTCGCGCGCTGGACGCCGAGGCGGGCCAGGCGGGCCCGGACGCGGTTGGAGGAGCCGGTGCGGGTGGGCGGCGTGGCCGGCTGGCGGACCACGGGCGGCTGCGCCGGGCGCTCGGAAGACGGAGACACCCCCGCGCGAGCGGAGTCGAGCGTGGGGGACGGCTTGGGGCGCGAGGACTCGGCGCTCTTCTCGACGGGCGCGGACTGGGCGTGCTCGACCGTCCCGCGGGTGTCGTTCTTCACGTGGGAAGCGTTCGGCGCGGGCTTCGCCGCGGGGGCCGAGGCGGGCTCGGGTTTGGCGGCGGTCAGTGGCTGGGCCTCGTCTGGCAAGAGGGCTCCTCGTGCGCGATCCGGGTCCCCCGGTCAGGCTCCGGAAACCCCATGGTAGCGATCCTGCGGCCGGTCATCGCCTGAAGGCGGTTGTGAGGACCGTCTACCTCTGCAACGTACGGGGCCGCCGGGGGATTCCGGGAGGTGTCCTCGGGGGGTTCTCCGGGTGTGCGGTGCGTGTCCGTACGGCGACGGCCGCCCCGGTGTTCGGGGGCGGCCGTCACGCTGTGCGGATCGGTCGGACCTGTTCGGCCGGACCTGGTCGGTCAGACCTGGAGGAGGGCGGTCAGCGGGGCTCCGTCGAGGGCCGGTTCCAGGCGGGAGCGGGCGTCCAGGAAGCCCAGCTCCATCAGGACCGCGACGCCGCAGACCTCGGCGCCCGCGCGGTGGATGAGCTGGATCGCGGCCTCGGCGGTGCCGCCGGTGGCCAGGACGTCGTCCACGATCAGGACGCGGTCGCCGGTGACCAGATCCTCCGCGTGCACCTCGATCTCCGCCGAGCCGTACTCCAGGTCGTACGCCTGGCGCAGGGTGGCCCCGGGCAGCTTGCCCGCCTTTCGGACGGGGATGAAGCCCAGGCCGGCGCGGACGGCGACCGGGGCGCCGAGGATGAAGCCCCGGGCCTCCAGGCCGACGACCTTGGTGGCGCCGGTGTTCGCGGCGATCTCGGCCAGCTCGTCGGTGAGCGCGGTGAAGGCCGCCGGGTCGGCCAGGAGCGGGGTGATGTCCTTGAACATCACCCCGGGCTCCGGGTAGTCGGCGACGTCACGGATGCGGCTGAGCAGCAGTTCCTTGATGTCGGTCATCGGCGCTTCCCCGAGGTCCGGCCGCGGCCCCGGCCACGGGATGCGGGCTGATTGCGCGGACCCACCACGGCGGGAGCGGCGTCGTCGGCGTCGTCACCGGCGCCGGCCCGGGTCTCCGAGGCGACGTCCTCCTCCGCGCCGGCCTGGGCGCGCTTGGCCAGGACCCGCTTGGTGAGGGCCTTCATCGCGGGCTCGCGCTCCTTGAGGTCGGCGACGAGCGGCGTGGCGATGAAGATCGACGAGTAGGCACCGGCGGCGAGGCCGACGAACAGCGACAGGGAGATGTCGTTCAGCGTGCCCGCGCCGAGGAAGCCGCCGCCGATGAAGAGCAGACCGGCGACCGGCAGCAGGGCGACGACCGTGGTGTTGATGGAGCGGACCAGGGTGCCGTTGATCGACCGGTTGGCGATGTCGCTGTAGGTGAACCGGGTCTGCTTGGTGATGTCCTTCGTCTGCTCCTTGAGGCTGTCGAAGACGACGACCGTGTCGTAGAGCGAGTAACCGAGGATGGTCAGCAGACCGATGACCGTGCCGGGCGTGACCTCGAAGCCGACCAGGGCGTAGATACCGGTCGTGATGGTGATGTCGTGGATCAGCGCGACGAGTGCCGCGACGGCCATGCGCCACTCGAAGGCGATCGCCAGATAGATCACGACGAGGACCATGAAGATCGCCAGGCCCTCCCAGGCCTTGTTGGCGATCTGCTCGCCCCAGCTCGGGCCGACCAGATCGGCGGCGAGCTTCTCGGAGTCGAGGTTCAGGTCCTTGGCCAGCTCCTGCTTGATCCTGTCGGACTGGTCGGTGTCGATGCCGGCGATCTGGATGCGCAGGCTGCCGTTGCCCAGCTTCTGCACGATCGCCTCATGGCCGGAGGCCTCCGTGGCGTACTCCTCCGCCTTCGCCACCGACGTGCTCATCTTCGTGGGCGTCGTGAAGACCGCGCCGCCCTGGAACTCGATGCCCATGTTCAGGCCGCGCACCGCCAGGCCGACGATGGCCGTGATGGTGATCAGGATCGAGACGCCGTACCAGATCTTGCGCTTGCCGACGAAGTCGTAAGAGATCTCGCCGCGGTGCAGTCGAGCGCCGAGGTTGCCGAGTTTCGACATCGCTCACGCCTCCTTCGGGTCGACAGGGCCGGCGACGGGACCGGCGGGACGGCGGGTGCGGCGCAGGGGTGGCTTGGCACCCAGGCCCTTCGGGTCGAGTCCGGACCACTTGTGGCCGTTCGCGAAGAACTTGCGGCGCGCCAGGAGCGTCATCAGCGGCTTGGTGAAGAGGAAGACGACGACCACGTCGAGCAGCGTGGTGAGGCCCAGCGTGAAGGCGAAGCCCTGCACCTTGCCGACCGTGACGATGAACAGCACCGCGGCGGCGAGGAACGACACGAAGTCGGAGACCAGGATGGTGCGCCGGGCACGCGGCCAGGCCCGCTCGACGGCGGGGCGCAGCGAGCGGCCCTCGCGGATCTCGTCCCGGATGCGTTCGAAGTACACGATGAACGAGTCCGCGGTGATGCCGATGGCGACGATGGCGCCGCAGACGGCCGGCAGGTTCAGCGCGAAGCCGATGGCCGGGCCGAGCAGCGACATGATCACGTAGGTGAGGATCGCGGAGACCACCAGGGACGCCATGGCCACCACGGACAGGCCGCGGTAGTAGACCACCAGGTAGATCACGACCAGCGCGAGACCGATCGCGCCGGCGAGCAGACCGGCGTGCAGCTGCTCACCGCCGAGCGCGGCGGTGACGGTGGTGACGGACTGCTCCTGGAAGGACAGCGGCAGGGCGCCGTACGACAGCATGTTGGCGAGGCTCTGCGCCTCGTCCTGCTTGAAGCTGCCGGAGATCTCCGCCTGGCCGCCGGTGATGGCCGAGCTGACGTACGGGCTGGAGACGACCTCGCCGTCCAGGACGATGCCGAACTCGTTCTGCGGGGGCTGGTTCTTGGCCAGCTCGCCGGTGATGTCGGCGAACTTCTTGGCACCGCTGTTGGTGAAGGTCATCTGGACCTGCCAGCCGGCGGCGCCCTGGGTGTCGAAGACGGCCTGGGCCTTCTTCACCTCGGTGCCGTCCACGGCGGCCGGGCCGAGCACGTACTTGTACCAGGCCTTGTCGATCTGGCCGCAGGCCACGGTGGACTCGCCGGGCTTGGCGTTCTTGCCGGCGTTGGCGCGGTCGGTGGCCTTGCTGCAGTCCAGGGCCGCGTACTGGGCCTGGAGCTTGGAGTCCGAGGCGGTGCCGCCGCTGGGGGTGGCCGACGGCTTGCCGCTGCCGGAGGCGGAGGTGCTCGGCGAGGGGGTCGAGTCGGCCTTCAGCGCGTCGGTGACGGCGCGGCCCTGGGAGGTCGCCGTGGCCGTGGGGGACGCGGAGCCGGACGAGGCCTTCTGCGTCGAGGAGGCGCTGGACGACGGGCTCGTGCTCGGCTTCGGCGAGGAGCCGCCGCTGGAGGACGCGCTCGGCGAGGGGCTCTGCGCGGCGGCGCCGCTGGGCTCGCTGGCCAGGACCGGCCGGAAGTACAGCTTGGCGGTGGTGCCGACCTGCTCCTGGGCCTCCTTGGAGTTGGTGCCCTTGGGGATGTTGACGATGATGTTGTCGGTCCCCTGGGTCTGCACCTCCGCCTCGGAGACGCCGAGGCCGTTGACACGGCGGTTCATGATGTCGACCGCGGTGTCCATGTTGGCCTTGTTGATCGCGGACCCCTGGTCGGCCTTCGCCTTGAGCGTGATGCTCGTGCCACCGGCGAGGTCGATACCGAGACGCGGAGTGGTGTGCCCGGAGAGGAACATCCCTCCGGTGAGCGCCACGATGGCGATCAGGATGAGGGCCAGCGAGCGCCCTGGCTTGCTCTGGGCGCTCGCGCTTCGGCCCCTCTTAGGTGCTGCCACCTTCTCGTACTCCCTCTCGGGCCGCCCCGCGCCCGGTCGGCGCGGTCGGCCATGACATGGTGTCGGGCTCCCGTGCGGGAAACAGACGCGCCCGGGATACGCGGGGCGCCATCATGCCGCCGCCGCGCCTCCCGGGGCGTGACTACTTCGCGTCGGAGTCGCCGTCGGTCTTCTTCGGCTCGTCCTCCGCCTTGGCCTCGGCGGCACCGGCCGCGTCGGTGTCCTCGGCGGCGTCCTTCTTACCGAGGTCGATCTTGTCGTCGGAGGCGGCGGCAGCGGCGGCGGATCCGTCGGTCTCGTCGGTCTCGGTGAGGGAGGAGGCGTCGTCCGGGACGAGGCCGGCGTCCGACTTCAGGTCGTGCTCGATGCCGTGGACGATGCGGTTGTACTCGTCGTCGGTGAGGACGGCGCCGATGGCGTTCTTGGCGAAGAGGAGGTCGACGCCCGGTCCGGCGTCGAGGAGGACCGTGTCCTCGTTGACCTCCTTGACCGTCGCGTACATACCCCCGATCGTGCGGACACCGGAGCCGGGCTGCATCTCGTTCCGCATCTGGGCGGCCTGCTGCTGCTTCTTCTTGGCCGAACGCGTCATCAGGAACATCGCCGCGATGAGCACGATGAACGGGAGAAGGGTATAGGCATTCACGGGACGGAATTTCCTTCGCGCGACCGCGCGGGTGAGCGGCCAGTTGGATGGGGGTGTGGTCGGCACCGCCCGCAAGGGCGGCATCGGCGGAGTCTAAGCGAGTCCGCTCGCATGGAACAACGCTCAGCATGGCACCTCGGTTCCTGCCCCGGCCATAGCCCTCGCCGGGCGGTGACCATCACGCCCCGAACAGGTCCTGTTGTCCGTTTCCCGCGCCGGACGAGCGCGGCGGGGTGAGGCCGAGATGCGACCATGCCGCCGGTGTGGCGACCCGGCCGCGCGGGGTGCGGGCGAGCAGGCCCTCCCGGACCAGGAACGGTTCGGCGACCTCCTCCACGGTCTCCCGCTCCTCCCCCACCGCCACGGCGAGGGTCGACAGGCCGACCGGTCCGCCGCCGAACAGCTTCAGCAGGGCCTCCAGGACCGCGCGGTCGAGCCGGTCGAGGCCGCGCGCGTCGACCTCGTACACGGCGAGGGCGGCGGCCGCGATGTCACGGGTGATCAACCCGTCGGCCTTGACCTGCGCGTAGTCCCGGACCCGGCGCAGCAGGCGGTTGGCGATGCGGGGCGTGCCCCGGGAGCGGCCGGCGATCTCGGCGGCGCCGTCCGGCTCGATCTCGACGTCCAGCAGGTGCGCCGAGCGGTGCACGACCCGCTCCAGCTCGTGCGGCTCGTAGAACTCCATGTGCGCGGTGAAGCCGAAGCGGTCGCGCAGCGGCGGCGGCAGCAGGCCCGCGCGCGTGGTCGCGCCGACCAGGGTGAACGGCGGCAGCTCCAGCGGGATCGCGGTGGCGCCGGGGCCCTTGCCGACGATGACGTCGACGCGGAAGTCCTCCATCGCCATGTACAGCATCTCCTCGGCGGGCCGCGACATGCGGTGGATCTCGTCCAGGAAGAGGACTTCGCCCTCCTGGAGGGAGGAGAGGATCGCGGCGAGGTCGCCGGCGTGCTGGATGGCGGGACCGGAGGTGATGCGGATCGGGGCGCCCATCTCGGCCGCGATGATCATCGACAGGGTGGTCTTGCCAAGGCCGGGCGCACCGGAGAGCAGCACGTGGTCGGCGGTGGCTCCCCGCGCGCGTGCGGCGCGCAGGACGAGGTCGAGCTGTTCGCGGACCTTCTCCTGGCCGATGAACTCGCCGAGGTCCTTGGGGCGCAGGGCGGCCTCGACGGCCTGGTCCTCGCGGTCGGCGACAGAGCCCACCAGCCGCTCGGCGGCGGGCCCGACGGGCCGCTCCTCGGCGGCGCTGTCGGACGTGTCGTCCCAGTTCACGAAGTTCTCCTAGCGGTGGCGCAGGTCAGCGGGCGCGGTTCAGAGTCTGTAGGGCGGCCTTGAGCAACTGCCCGACCTGGGGGGTGCCGCCCGCGGCCTCGGCCTGCGGGGCGACGGAGGCGACCGCCTCGTCGGCCTCGCGGGTGGCGTAGCCCAGGCCGATCAGGGCCGCGTGCAGCTGGTCGCGCCAGCCCTGGCTGACGGGCGCGCCGACGGCGGGGGCGCCGACGGGCGCGCCGAGCCGGTCCTTCAGCTCCAGCAGCAGCTTCTGGGCGCCCTTCTTGCCGATGCCGGGGACGGCGGTGAGGGCCTTCTCGTCACCGGTGGCGACCGCGCGGCGCAGCGCGTCCGGGGTGTGCACGGCGAGCATGGCCTGGGCCAGGCGCGGGCCGACGCCGCTCGCGGTCTGGAGCAGTTCGAAGACCTGGCGCTCGTCGTCGTCCGCGAAGCCGTACAGGGTGAGCGAGTCCTCGCGGACGACGAGGGAGGTGTGCAGCTTGGCCGGCTGACCGATCCGCAGCGTCGACAGCGTGTTCGGCGTGCACTGGACGGCCATGCCGACGCCGCCGACCTCGACGACCGCGGCGTCGGGGGCGAGCGCGGCGACCGTGCCGCTGACGAAGGCGATCATGCCGTACGGCCTTTCGTTGCGTGGACTGCGTGCCGGGCGACGGCCTGCTGGAGTCGGTTCTGGGCGGGGGCCCGCCAGATGTGGCAGATGGCGAGCGCCAGGGCGTCGGCGGCATCGGCCGGCTTGGGCGGCGCGGCGAGCCGGAGCAGCCGGGTCACCATGGCTCCGACCTGCGCCTTGTCGGCGCGCCCGGTGCCGGTGACGGCGGCCTTGACCTCGCTCGGGGTGTGCAGGGCGACGGGGATGCCGCGCCGGGCGGCGCACAGCATGGCGACGGCGCTGGCCTGGGCGGTGCCCATGACCGTGCGCACGTTGTGCTGGCTGAAGACGCGCTCCACGGCGACGAACTCGGGCCGGTGCTCGTCCATCCACTGCTCGATGCCCTGCTCGACGGCGAGCAGCCGGTGGCTGAGGTCGGCGTCCACGGGGGTCCGGACGACCCCGACGCCGAGCATGGTGAGCGGGCGGCCCGCGACTCCTTCGACCACACCGACCCCGCACCGTGTCAGCCCCGGGTCCACCCCCAGTACGCGCACCCGCGCCCCTCCGTCCGATCACCCCGTCGCTTGTTCGTGCAGGCTATCGGGTGCCACTGACAACGCCGTACAACGCGACGGGCCGACGGGGGTGTCCCGTCGGCCCGGTCAGCCAGCCCCTGGGCGTTACGCGTCGACCTTCTCCATGATCTCGTCGCTCACGTCGAAGTTGGCGAAGACGTTCTGCACGTCGTCGCTGTCCTCCAGGGCGTCGATCAGCTTGAAGATCTTCTTCGCGCCCTCCTCGTCCAGTTCGACCTGCATGGTCGGGACGAAGTTGGCCTCGGCGGAGTCGTAGTCGATGCCGGCCTCCTGGAGGGCGGTGCGGACCGCGACCAGGTCGGTGGCCTCGCTGATGACCTCGAAGGTCTCGCCGAGGTCGTTGACCTCCTCGGCGCCCGCGTCCAGGACGGCCATGAGGACCTCGTCCTCGGTCAGCTCACCCTTGGGGACGATGACGACACCCTTGCGGTTGAACAGGTACGACACCGAGCCCGGGTCGGCCATGGAGCCGCCGTTGCGGGTCATGGCGACGCGGACCTCGGAGGCGGCGCGGTTGCGGTTGTCGGTGAGGCACTCGATGAGCACCGCGACGCCGTTCGGGCCGTAGCCCTCGTACATGATCGTCTCGTAGTCGGCGCCGCCGGCCTCCAGGCCCGCGCCGCGCTTGACCGCGGAGTCGATGTTCTTGTTGGGGACCGACGACTTCTTCGCCTTCTGGATGGCGTCGTACAGCGTCGGGTTGCCCTCGGGGTCCGCGCCGCCCATCCGCGCAGCGACCTCGATGTTCTTGATGAGCTTCGCGAAGAGCTTGCCGCGCTTGGCGTCGATCACGGCCTTCTTGTGCTTCGTCGTGGCCCATTTAGAGTGGCCGGACATCTGCCTGTCTCCTTCGCGTAACCCATCCAGATACGAACGCCAGAGATCCTACAAGGACTCCCGTCCTACTCCGGTGTCCGGTGCGCGCGCACCATGTCGACGAACAGGGAGTGCACGCGGTGGTCGCCCGTCAGTTCCGGGTGGAACGACGTGGCGAGCGCGTTGCCCTGGCGTACGGCGACGATGTGCCCCTCGTGCTCGGCGAGCACCTCGGCCCCGGCGCCCACGGACTCCACCCAGGGCGCGCGGATGAAGACGCCCTCCACAGGATCGCCCGGAACGCCCTTGACGTCGACCGCGGCCTCGAACGACTCGTTCTGCCGTCCGAAGGCGTTGCGGCGCACGATCATGTCGATGCCGCCGATGGTCTCCTGGCCCGAGCGCGGGTCGAGGATCTTGTCGGCGAGCATGATCATGCCCGCGCAGGTGCCGTAGACCGGCATGCCGGCGCGCACGCGCGCGCGGAGGGGCTCCATCACGCCGAACAGGATGGCCAGCTTGGAGATGGTGGTGGACTCGCCGCCGGGCAGAACGAGGCCGTCGACCTCGGCGAGTTCCTCGGGGCGCCGCACCGGCCTGGCCACGGCGTCGGCCGCGGCCAGGGCGATGAGGTGCTCCCGTACGTCGCCCTGGAGGGCCAGGACGCCTATGACGGGGGTGTTCATGGGTTCCAGTGCCTTACCAGCCGCGGTTCGCGTAGCGCTCGGTCTCGGGAAGGGTGTCGCAGTTGATGCCGACCATGGCCTCGCCGAGGTTGCGGGACGCGTCCGCGATGATCTTCGGGTCGTCGTAGAAGGTGGTGGCCTTGACGATGGCGGCGGCGCGCTTGGCCGGGTCGCCGGACTTGAAGATGCCGGAGCCGACGAACACGCCCTCGGCGCCGAGCTGACGCATCAGGGCGGCGTCGGCCGGGGTGGCCACGCCACCGGCGGAGAACAGCACCACCGGGAGCTTGCCCAGCTCGGCGACCTCCTTGACCAGCTCGTACGGGGCGCGCAGCTCCTTGGCGGCGGCGTACAGCTCGTGGTTGTCGAAGCCGCGCAGCCTGGCGATCTCGTTCTTGATCTGGCGCAGGTGGCGGACGGCCTCGACCACGTTGCCGGTGCCGGCCTCGCCCTTGGAGCGGATCATCGCGGCGCCCTCGGCGATACGGCGCAGGGCCTCGCCCAGGTTGGTGGCGCCGCAGACGAAGGGGGTGGTGAAGGCCCACTTGTCGGAGTGGTTGACCTCGTCGGCCGGGGTGAGCACCTCGGACTCGTCGATGTAGTCGACACCGAGGGACTGGAGCACCTGGGCCTCGACGAAGTGGCCGATGCGGGACTTGGCCATGACCGGGATCGAGACGGCGTCGATGATGCCCTCGATCATGTCCGGGTCGGACATGCGGGCCACGCCGCCGTCCTTGCGGATGTCGGCCGGGACCCGCTCCAGGGCCATGACGGCGACGGCGCCCGCGTCCTCGGCGATCTTCGCCTGCTCCGGCGTGACGACGTCCATGATCACGCCGCCCTTGAGCTGCTCGGCCATACCGCGCTTCACGCGGGCGGTGCCGGTCTCGGGAGCCTGGTTCTCGATGGTGGACACGGGTGACCTCAC
Organism: Streptomyces sp. NPDC029138; assembly: GCF_055564375.1. Classification (NCBI taxonomy): domain Bacteria; kingdom Bacillati; phylum Actinomycetota; class Actinomycetes; order Kitasatosporales; family Streptomycetaceae; genus Streptomyces; species Streptomyces sp. NPDC029138. Next base: position 250,302 of record NZ_JBVHWM010000002.1, on the reverse strand, counting down.
TGAAGGGAAAGAGGGTTTCTGCACCGATGAGGAAACGTGAGTGGACCAGGCCACAGCAAGGGCCAATGGCAAGCCGGTGGACCCTTTTGGTCCACCCGGCGTTCAGGAGACCCGCTCGACCAGGGCCGCGGGCGGCTCGTCGTCCATCTCGAAGGCCAGCGGGAAGGGGGCGTGGCCGGCCAGCCGGAACCAGCGGACCTTGCGGTGCTCACGGAGCCGGCGGGCGGCCCCCACGGTGTCGTTGTGGAAGCGGCGGGCCATCGGCACCCGGCGAATGGCCTCGGCCAGCTCACGGGCCGCCTCCTCGCCGCCGGGGGCCTCCCGTACGGCCTCCACCTGCGCCGGGTCCTCGAAGACCGCCCGCAGCGCCTGGCTCAGCTCGCTCTCGGCGACCTCCCGCTGCTCCTCCTCGGCCTGCCGGGCCGCGTGCGCGGCCTCGTACAGCACGATCGAGGCGGCCGGGTCCAGCACGCCCGAGGTCGCCAGTTCCTGCGCCACGGAGGCCCGCCGCAGCAGCTGGGCGTCGAGCGCGGCCCGGGCGGCGTCCATCCGTACGTGCAGCCGGTCCAGCCGCCCGGCCGTCCAGCTGAGGTACACGCCGATGGCGAGGAGCGCGACGAGGATCCAGATGAGGGTTGCGGTCACGCCGGAAGGCTATCGGCTGCGCCGACCGCCACCACGAGCCAGTACCACTCCACCGGGCACGGCCTCGCGCGGACCCCGGGCAGTCCCGTACGACCGCGCCGCACTCCCCCCGGCTCCGCACGGTCCCGCACCCGCTCCGGGCAGGCCGGTACGGCCCGGCGCCGTCCCCGCGCCGCGTCCGTCCCCGGCCGACAGGCCCCACTGCACTCGCGCACCAGCCCGCACGGCCCCGCGCGTCCCGGCCCGGCGCAGCCATAACCGCCGTCCGTCAGCCTGAGCCCAGCCCGAACGACGCCCGTGCGTCCCAGCCCGGCCCGAACGCGCCCGCTGCCGTCCAAGGCCGGCCGGAACCGCGTAACCCCCGTCGCGGAACCCCCGTCTCAGTCCCGCGCCAACCCGAACCGTGCCCGCAGCCCCGTCGTCCGTTCGTCCGCGCCCACCGCCGCCGCGCCCGCCGTCACCGTCTCGTAGACGGACAGGATGTCCGCGCCGACCGTGGACCAGTCGAAGCGCCGTACGTGGGCGCTGCCGCGCTCGCGCAGTTCGGACCGGCGCGCGGGGTCCTCCAGCAGCCGTACGGCCGCCTCGGCCAGCGCGTCGGCGTCCTCGTTGGTGAAGACCTCGCCGGCCTCGCCCTGGTCGAGGACCTGCACGAACGCGTCCAGGTCGGAGGCGAGCACGGGGGCGCCCGCGGACATCGCCTCGACCAGGATGATGCCGAAGCTCTCCCCGCCGGTGTTGGGGGCGACGTACAGGTCGACGCTGCGCAGCAGCCGGGCCTTGTCCTCGTCGCTGATCATGCCGAGGAACTCCACGCGCGAGCGCAGCTCCTTCGGCAGGTCCTCGACGGCCGCCTCCTCGTCGCCGCGACCGGCGACCAGCAGCCGGGTCCGGGGGCGGGCGGCCAGGATTCGCGGGAGAGCCCTCATCAGGACCGGCAGGCCCTTGCGGGGCTCGTCGATGCGGCCGATGAAGCCGATCGTGTCGCCCTGCCACTCCGGCTTGGGCTCGGCCGTGGCGAAGAAGTCCACGTCGACGCCGTTGGGGATGACCACCGCGTCCCCGCCGAGATGCTCGACCAGGGTGCGGCGGGCGTACTCGCTGACCGCGATCCGCGCGCTGATCTTCTCCAGCGCGGCCTGGAGGATCGCGTACGCGGCGATCATCGCGCGCGAGCGCGGGTTGGAGGTGTGGAAGGTGGCCACGATCGGGCCGGACGCCGCCCAGCAGGTCAGCAGGCCGAGCGAGGGCGAGGTCGGCTCGTGGATGTGCACCACGTCGAAGGCGCCGTCGTGCAGCCAGCGCCGCACCCGCGCGGCCGACAGGAACCCGAAGTTCAGCCGGGCCACCGAGCCGTTGTACGGCACCGGGACCGCGCGGCCGGCGGAGACGACGTACCGCGGCAGCGGGGTGTCGTCGTCGGCCGGGGCGAGGACGGACACCTCGTGGCCGAGCCGGAGGAAGTACTCGGCGAGGTCGCGGATGTGGAACTGGACGCCACCGGGCACGTCCCAGGAGTACGGGCAGACGATCCCGATTCTCACGCGGGTCCCTTCGCGGGGTCGAGGTCGGCGAGCCACAGCCGCTGGAGCATGTGCCAGTCCTCCGGATGGTCGGCGATCCCGGTGGCGAAGGCGTCGGCCAGCGCCTGTGTCATGACAGACGTCTTCTCGGCCCGGTCACCTGACGCGGGTACCTCGATCGCCGGATGCACACGGCCCTTCATGACGGGCGAGTCGTCGTACCAGAGGGTGACGGGCAGCAGCAGCGCGCCGGTCTGCTGGGCGAGCAGGGCCGGTCCGGCCGGCATGCGGGCCGTCTCGCCGAAGAAGTCGACCCCGATGCCGGAGGCGGACAGGTCTCGGTCGGCGACCAGGCAGACCAGGCCGCCGTCGCGCAGCCTGCGGGCCAGGGTGCCGAAGGCGGAGCCGCCGCTGTGCGGCAGGACCTCCATGCCGAGGCCCTCGCGGTAGGCGACGAACCGGTCGTAGAGCGTCTCGGGCTTCAGACGCTCGGCGACCGTCGTGAACGGCGTCTTCAGCTCGGTGGTGACCCAGGCGCCGGCCAGGTCCCAGTTGGCCAGGTGGGGCAGCGCCAGGATCACGCCGCGGCCGGAGGCGAGCCCGTCGGTCAGGAGGTGTATGTCCTTCGGGTCGAAACCCGTCCGCACCCGCTCGGCGCTCCAGGCCGGCAGCCGGAAGGACTCCATCCAGTAGCGCAGGTACGAGCGCATGCCCGCGCGGGACAGCTCGGCGAGCCGCTCCGCGGTGGCGCCCGGCACCACGCGCGCGTAGTTGGCCTCCAGCCGCTGGACGCCCTTGCCGCGCTGCCTCCAGGCGAGGTCGGCGATGGTCCGGCCGAGGCGTACGGCGACGGGCTCGGGGAGCCTCTTGACGGTGCTCCAGCCGAGGCCGTACAGCGCGTCGGTGAGCCGGTCGGCGGTGCTCACTGCGCCGCCTCGCTCGTGCTCCGCCGGGCCGCCGCCTCCGCCTCGGCGGACTCGCGGCGCACGGTGACGACCCGCTGGATCAGCGTGACCAGGCTGCCGACGGCGACGATCCACAGGGCGATGGGCAGCAGCCACTGGATGCCCGGCACGCCGAACTTGTGCAGGCCCGCGAAACCGGCCGCGACCAGCGAGATCACCAGCCGCTCGGCGCGCTCGACGAGCCCGTTGACGGCGACCGGCAGCCCGATCGACTCGCCGCGCGCCTTGGTGTACGACACCACCTGGCCGCTGGCCAGGCAGAAGATCGACACCGCGCACAGCACGTTGTCGTTCCCCTGGCCCGCGTACCAGAGCGCGAAGCCGCCGAAGATGGCGCCGTCGGCGACCCGGTCCAGGGTGGAGTCCAGGAAGGCGCCCCAGCGGCTGGAGCGGCCCAGCTGGCGGGCCATGTTGCCGTCGACCAGGTCGGAGAAGACGAACAGGGTGATCACGACCGTGCCCCAGAAGAACTCGCCCCTGGGGTAGAAGACCAGCGCGCCCGCGACCACCCCGGCCGTGCCGATGAGCGTGACCGTGTCGGGGCTCACGCCCCGGCGGATGAGAAACGCGGCGAACGGTGTGAGGACACGCGTGAAAAATGCACGCGCGTACTTGTTCAGCATGGCCTTCCCGACGGTCGGTGTCGCCGCGGCCCCTGGTGGCCGCCGGCTGGCCCATCGTAGCCACGCGCGCGTGTGCGTGACGGGCGGGCACCCGCAGCCGCGCCGGGAACCGGCGTGCGCCGTCGCGCGCGGGGCGTGCGTGACGGGATCGGTGCCGCGTACGCACCCTTGGTAGTCCTTCGTATGGACGCGACGTGACGGGAGTGGAAAGCTCGAATAACCGCGGGCGTCGCCGGAGCCGCCGCACACGCGGATCCCGCGTGTCCGCGCCCACAGTGACCTCACCGTGCACGGGAGGCAGGATCATGGGCGACAAGGCACAGACACACCACCCCGGGGCCGCCGGCAGGGCTCTGGCGGCCGACCGACCCGCGTCCGTACGGAATGTGGTGCTGGTCGGCCACTCCGGCTCGGGAAAGACGACCCTCGTGGAGGCCCTCGCGCTGACCGCGGGGGCGGTGAACCGGGCGGGGCGCGTCGAGGACGGCGGCACCGTCTCCGACTACGACGACATCGAGCACCGGCAGCAGCGCTCGGTGCAGCTCTCCCTGGTGCCGGTCGAATGGGACGGCATCAAGATCAACCTCCTGGACACCCCGGGCTACGCCGACTTCGTCGGCGAGCTGAGGGCCGGTCTGCGGGCGGCGGACGCGGCCCTCTTCGTCGTCTCGGCCTCCGACGGCGTGGACGGCTCGACCAGGATGGTGTGGGAGGAGTGCGCGGCGGTCGGCATGCCACGCGCGATCGTGATCACGCACCTGGAGGCCGCGCGCGCGGACTTCGAGGAGATGACCCGGATCTGCGCGGAGGCCTTCGGCGGTGACGACCCCGACGCCGTCCTGCCCCTGTATCTGCCGCTGCGCGGCCCCGAGGGCCCCGACGGGCACGCGCCCGTGACCGGGCTGATCGGACTGCTGTCGCAGAAGCTGTTCGACTACTCGACCGGGGAGCGCAAGGAGTCCGAGCCCGGCGAGGACCAGCTGCCGGACATCGAGGAGGCCCGCAACCGGCTCATCGAGGGGATCATCGCGGAGAGCGAGGACGAGACCCTCATGGACCGCTATCTGGGCGGCGAGCAGGTCGAGGTCAAGACCCTGATCGAGGACCTGGAACGGGCCGTGGCACGCGGTTCGTTCTTCCCCGTGCTGGCCGCCGCCCCCGCCGCCGAGGGCGCCAGGCAGGGTCTCGGCACGGTGGAGCTGCTGGAGCTGGTCACGCGCGGCTTCCCGACCCCGTTCGAGCACCCGCTGCCCGGGGTCGCCACCATCGACGGCAAGCCGCGCGAGCTGAAGCCGTGCGACACGGACGGCCCGCTGGTCGCCGAGGTCGTCAAGACCTCCTCCGACCCGTACGTCGGCCGGCTCTCGCTGGTCCGCGTCTTCTCCGGCACCCTGCGCCCGGACCAGACGGTGCACGTCTCCGGGCACGGCCTCGCCGACCGCGGGCACGAGGACCACGACGTGGACGAGAAGGTCGGCGCCCTGTCCATGCCCTTCGGCAAACAGCAGCGCCCGGTCACCCACGCCGTCGCCGGCGACCTGGTCTGCGTGGCCAAGCTCAGCCGCGCCGAGACGGGCGACACGCTCTCCGCCAAGGACGACCCGCTCCTGATGGAGCCCTGGCAGATGCCCGACCCGCTGCTGCCGCTCGCCATCCACGCGCACAGCAAGGCCGACGAGGACAAGCTCTCCCAGGGCCTGGCCCGGCTGGTCGCCGAGGACCCGACCATGCGCCTGGAACAGAACCAGGACACCCACCAGGTCGTCCTGTGGTGCCTGGGCGAGGCCCACGCCGACGTCGCCCTGGAACGGCTGCGCAGCCGCTACGGCGTCCAGGTCGACGTCGTCCCGCACAAGGTCTCCCTCCGGGAGACGTTCGCGACCAGGGCCACCGGGCGCGGCCGGCACGTCAAACAGTCCGGCGGCCACGGCCAGTACGCCATCTGCGAGATCGAGGTGGAGCCGCTGCCGGGCGGCTCGGGCATCGAGTTCGTGGACAAGGTGGTCGGCGGCGCGGTGCCCCGCCAGTTCATCCCGTCCGTGGAGAAGGGCGTACGGGCCCAGGCCGCCAAGGGCGTCGCCGCCGGCTATCCCCTGATCGACGTGCGGGTCACGCTGGTGGACGGCAAGGCCCACTCGGTGGACTCCTCCGACGCCGCCTTCCAGACGGCGGGCGCGCTCGCGCTGCGCGAGGCCGCGACGGACGCGAAGATCCATCTGCTGGAGCCGGTCGCCGAGGTGACCGTGCTGGTCGGCGACGACTACGTGGGCGCCGTGATGAGCGACCTCTCCAGCCGTCGCGGCCGGCTGCTCGGCACCGAACAGGTGGGCATGGGACGGACGTTGATCCGCGCCGAGGTGCCCGAGTTCGAGATCGGGCGGTACGCCGTCGACCTGCGCTCGCTCTCGCACGGGACGGCCCGCTTCGACCGGAGCTACGCCCGGCACGAGCCGATGCCGCCGCAGATCGCCGAACGCGTCCGCGAACAGGCCGGGGACGAGGCGTAGTACGCCGGCGCACGACCGGGCGCACGGGTGGGCGGCTTCGGCCGTCCGCCCACGCGCTGTCGGTGCCGGCGGATACGCTGATCACCTGATGGCGTCGTGCCGCAACCGACCGGCAGCCGACCGGTATCGGCACGACGACCGGTCCAACAGGTGTGCGGAGCAGGGAAGTCGGGAAGGCCGCAGGAACGGCACCGGCGGCGATGGGGGCGGGAATGTCGTTTGGAACGGAGTGGGACGGGCCCCAGGTACCCGTCTCGGGCGACGAGGGGCAGGCGGCGACCTCCGCGCTGGCCTCCGCGGCGTACCGGGACAGCCCGATCGAGGAGATCAAGAAGGCCGACAACGAGTGGCACCAGTCGACCGTCAAGCCCGGGCGGATCAAGCTGTTCCGGCCCAATCTCGGTGAGGCGTTCTCCCGGGCCCTCGTCGACCGGATGCTCGCCCCCGGCCGCAAGCCGCTCATCCAGTCCTTCGGCTCCGAACCGCAGTTCGTCGTGGAACACGCCCTGGCCGCCAACAACATCCGCCGGGAGCGCGACAACCGCCTGACCGCCATCACCGTCGTCTGTGGCCTGCTCTTCCTGCCCGGGATGATCGGCTGGCTGCTCGTCTTCCAGCTGCGCACCTTCGTCGCCAGGCGCGACGACAAGCGGGCCGGGGCACTGGCCACCGCGCTCCTGCTGGGCGTCGGCGTGCTCGCCGCGCTGTTCCTGATCAAGATGCCGTTCTCCGGCTTCTGGGCGTGGTACGCCCGCGCGTCCGTCGTCGTCCCCGTCCTCGGCTGGTTCTGGGCCAAGCAGATCTGCGAGCGCACCGCCAACGACCTGCGGGCCCGCTGGGACGGCCTGCTGTCCGGCACCAGCGTCGGCGCCAAGGTCCCGGAGGCCGTGCCGCGCGGCCCCGGCCAGACCGCCGCCGAGGAGCTGCGCCAGTCACTGGCCCGGCTGAGCGCCGAGCAGCAGTCCAACTCGGTCTTCTACGCCGGCCCCAAGGGCATACTCGGCATGGGCACCCGCTGGGGCGCCTGGCAGCTCGCCGAGGACCTCGTGTCCGCCGACCCCAGCCGGGAGATCCACCCCTTCCGCAGCTGGGACGTCATACGCGCGATCCACGACCAGCTGGCCCTCCTGGAGCGCGGCCCGCTGAACACCGGCGGCTTCCCCAAGCCGTCGATACGGCACTGGATCGTCACCCCGATCGGCGAGAAGGCCACGGCGGTGTCCCGGCCCGAGGGCACCGACGTCGAGGCCTTCCAGGTCAAGCCGCACGCCATACAGGACATCTGCAACAAGCAGCAGTTCGGCAGCGGCGACCGGCACTACCTGGGCGTGCAGTGGACCCTCTGGGACGGCCAGCTGGTCATCACCATGCTGATCACCGTCACCGTGCTGCACCAGACCCTGCGCATCGAGGTCACCGGGCATGCGCTGGGACCGGTGAACTCGCTGTTCACCAGCAAGCCGGAGGCGCCGACCAAGGAGGTCGCCAAGTCCCTCAAGCCCTGGGAGAACCGCACGATCAAGCTGCCGCTGGTCACCACCGACGAGGTCGTACGGCTCGCCGTGCGCGCCCCACTGACCTGGTACCCGCCGCTGCTGAACTGGCTCGGCGGCTCGCTCGGCCTGCCCGAGCCGTTCGGTCTGCGGCACGCCTGGGCCGACCAGCCGTGGCGCCATCGCTTCATGGCCGACGACGCGCTGCGCGCGGCCACACCGGTGCTGCGCGTGGTCCACTCCGCGGCGATCAGGGTCCTGGAGGAGAACGGCGTGGACACCGAGAAGTTCGGCGCCCGCTCGGCCTTCCTCAGCGGCAACGTCCAGGACCCGACGCCGAAGAAGGCCGACCTCTACGACGCATAGGCCTCCGGCGGTTCGGCCGGTGCGGGTGCGGATGGGCTGCGGCCACTGGGGGCAGCCGCCCCCAGACCCCGCATCGGCCGTGGACGGCCTCGTCCTCAAACGCCGGACGGGCTGTTCATGCCGCCACCGTCGGCCAAGCCTCCGCGAGCATCTTCCGGGTGTCCGCCAGCAGCTGCGGCAGCACCCGCGTGTGGCCCACGACGGGCATGAAGTTCGTGTCGCCGCCCCAGCGCGGGACGATGTGCTGGTGCAGGTGCGCGGCGATACCGGCCCCCGCGACCCCGCCCTGGTTCATGCCGATGTTGAAACCCTGCGCACCGGACGCGGTCCGCAGAGCGGTCATCGCCTGCTTGGTCAGCTCCGCCAGCTCGGCGGTCTCCGGCCCGGTCAGATCCGTGTAGTCGGCCACATGCCGGTACGGCACGGTCATCAGATGGCCGCCGTTGTACGGGTACAGGTTGAGCACGGCGTAGACATGCTCACCGCGCCGGACGATCAGCCCGTCCTCGTCCGACTTGGCCGGGATCGAGCAGAAGGGGCAGCCGTCATCGGCCCCCGGGCCGGTCGGCTTGTTCTCGCCCTGGATGTAGGCCATCCGGTGGGGCGTCCACAGGCGCTGGAACGCGTCCTGCGTCCCCACTCCGATCTGCTGCTCCGGCTCACTCGTCATGCTACGCAGCATATGGCTTCACCCCTCCCGGGCGTGTCGCCGGGGCGCCCGGTCGACACGCTCCGGCCAAGCTTGGCCGGTGGACGACGACAGAAGGCCCCCGGGGCCGTGATCCCGGGGGCCCTTGAGGCTCAGGCGGTTCAGACCTGGGTCCGCTCCTCGACCACCTGCGCGATCTTCGCGATGGCCTCGTCGAACGGGATGCCGTTCTCCTGCGAGCCGTCGCGGTAGCGGAAGGACACCGAGCCGTTGGACATGTCCTCGTCGCCCGCGATGACCATGAAGGGCACCTTCTGCTTCTGGGCGTTGCGGATCTTCTTCTGCATGCGGTCCGAGGAGGAGTCCACCTCGACGCGCAGGCCCTTCCTCCGGGCCGCCGCCGCGAACTTCTCCAGGTACTCCACGTGCGCGTCGCCGATCGGGATGCCGATCGCCTGGACCGGGGCCAGCCACGCCGGGAAGGCGCCCGCGTAGTGCTCCAGGAGGACGGCGAAGAAGCGCTCGATGGAGCCGAACAGCGCGCGGTGGATCATGACCGGGCGCTGCTTGGAGCCGTCCGGACCCGTGTACTCCAGGTTGAACCGCTCGGGCAGGTTGAAGTCGAGCTGGATCGTCGACATCTGCCAGGTCCGGCCGATCGCGTCCTTCGTCTGGACGGAGATCTTCGGCCCGTAGAAGGCCGCGCCGCCCGGGTCGGGGACGAGGGGCAGGCCCTGCTTCTCGGCGACCTGGCGCAGGGTCTCGGTCGCCTCCTCCCAGACCTCGTCGGAGCCGACGAACTTCTCCGGGTCCTTGGTGGACAGCTCCAGATAGAAGTCGGTCAGACCGTAGTCGCGCAGCAGGTTCAGCACGAAGGTGAGCGTCTTGTCCAGCTCGTCGGACATCTGCTCACGGGTGCAGTAGATGTGCGCGTCGTCCTGCGTGAAGCCCCGCGCACGGGTCAGGCCGTGCACGACGCCCGACTTCTCGTACCGGTACACGGTCCCGAACTCGAAGAAGCGCAGCGGCAGTTCGCGGTAGGAACGGCCGCGCGCGTCGAAGATCAGGTTGTGCATCGGGCAGTTCATGGGCTTGAGGTAGTAGTCCACGCCCTCGTCGAGCTGCATGGGCGGGTACATGCCCTCGGCGTACCAGTCCAGGTGCCCGGACGTCTCGAAGAGCTTCCCCTTCGTCGCGTGCGGGGTGTAGACGAACTCGTAGCCCTCTTCCTCGTGGCGGCGGCGCGAGTAGTCCTCCATGACCCGGCGGACGATGCCGCCCTTGGGGTGGAAGACGGCGAGGCCGGAGCCGATCTGCTCGGGGATGGAGAAGAGGTCCAGCTCGGAGCCGAGCTTGCGGTGGTCGCGCTTCTCGGCCTCGGCGAGGAAGTCCAGGTACTGCTTCAGCTCGTCCTTGGACGGCCAGGCGGTGCCGTAGATGCGCTGGAGCATCGGGTTCTTCTCGCTGCCGCGCCAGTAGGCGGCCGCGTTGCGCATCAGCTTGAACGCCGGGATCAGCCGGGTCGAGGGCAGGTGCGGACCGCGGCACAGGTCCTTCCAGCACAGCTCGCCGGTCTTGGCGTCCAGGTTGTCGTAGATCGTCAGCTCGCCGGCGCCGACCTCGACGTCCGCGCCGTCGTCGTGCGAGGCGGAACCCTTGAGGCCGATCAGCTCCAGCTTGTACGGCTCGTTCGCCAGCTCCGCACGCGCCGCCTCCTCGGTGACGACCCGGCGGGAGAAGCGCTGCCCGCGCTTCTGGATCTCCTGCATCTTCTTCTCGATGGCCTTGAGATCCTCGGGCGTGAACGGCTTCTCGACGTCGAAGTCGTAGTAGAAGCCGTCCTTGACGGGCGGGCCGATGCCCAGCTTGGCCTCGGGGAAGAGTTCCTGCACGGCCTGCGCCATGACGTGCGCGGTGGAGTGGCGCAGGATGCCGAGACCGTCCTCGGACGAGATCTCGACGCCCTCGACCTCGTCGCCGTCGGACAGTGCGTAGGTGAGGTCCTTCAGCTCGCCGCCCACGCGCGCGGCGATGATCGAGCGCTCGCCCGCGAAGAGGTCGGCGGCCGTAGTGCCCGTCGTCACCACGCGTTCTTCCCGCTCGGAATCGCGTTGGATGATCACACGGACGTCTGACACCGGTCTCTCCTGACTGAAGGTGGGTGCGGCGCCATACCAGGAGCGCGCGCACAGGCGATCGTACCGACCCGACGGCACCGACCGCGAAACGGTCACCCTCGGTCGCCCTCCCCTCACGCTTCCCCGCACGCCTCCTCGAAGAAGTCGAGGTTCTCCTGGAGGGACTTCAGCAGCCGGTCCCGTTCGGCCTCGTCCACCTGCACCGGGACGACTCCGGAGGCGCCGGTGAGCCTGCGGAAGCCGCCCCGGCGCTCCAGCCGGCCGTGCACGCGGACGGGAAGGCCGACGAGGTGGGCGTGGCCGGCGATGCGGTAGTCCTCCTCGTCCAGGGTGACGCGCACGTGCGGGACGTCGGCGCCGGCGAGGACGCGCAGGCGTACGGTGCCCTCGCCGCCGGGCCCGGAGCGGCGCATGCGGACGACGGCGCCGGTGACGCTGACCGGGACGGAGGGTTCGGCGAGCAGGTAGCGGGCGGCGGCCTCGCGGAGCGCGGGCAGGTCGCCGGGTGAGAACTCGACGGGTTCGGCGGAGGGGGCGCAGCCTTCGGGGACGCCGGCGCCGGGTGCCCAGGCGACGGCGACGCGGGCGCCCTCGGTGCCGCGGACCAGGGTGGCGAGCGCCTCGGTGAGCTCCCGGCTGACACCGGCCTCGACGGCGCCGTCGAAGGCGTCCATGCCGCCGGTGGCCCGCCGGTAGTCGACGGCCTCGCGGGCGGCGTGGAGGGCCTGGTGGAGACGGACGGCGAGGGGGCGGCCGGGCAGGGGCACGAAGGCGGTGAGGGCGCGGCCGTCGGCGGCGGGGCCGACGAGGACGTCGTCGAGGAGGGCGGCGGCGGAGCGGCGGTGGCGGGCGCCGTAGTAGCCGGCACGCGCGCGTGTGGCCAGCGCGGCGGCGAGCAGCAGCTGCCGGGCGGCGCCGCGCAGGTGGTCGTCGGCGGTCCAGGGGGCGGCACCGGCGGGTCCGCTCGGGGTGTCGCGCCACCAGCGGATCTCGTCGCTGGGTACGGCGAGGGAGATCAGCACCTCGCGCGCGGAGGGTGCGTGGCTGCGGGCGAGGGCGTCGAGGGCCTCGCCGAGCAGGTCCTCGCTGTCGGGGAAGGCGCGGCTCTCCGGGACGAGCAGGCTGGTTCCGCGGCCGCCCGGGCCGGGCGGGGTCCAGCGGCCGTACCGGCCGGGCGCTCCGCCGCGCCGCTGCCAGCCGTGCCGGTGCAGCAGGGTGCCGAGCACGGCGGGGTCGACGTCGGCGGGCTGGGGCGGCCGGTTCCAGGGGAGGTCGTCGGGGTGCGGCCGGACCTGCCGTACCGGCTCGTCGTAGGGACGGTTCCTCATGGTCTGCCTCCCGTCCCGACCCGCGTCATGATCTCGCAGAGCGCCCGGTCGTCGAAGATGCGCGAGGTCGGTATCCGCACGGTGGTCCGGTTCCGGCCGGTGATGGGGTGGCCCGCGAGGTTGATCCAGTAGCAGCAGTGCCTGAGGTCGAGCCGGTCGTGGCCGGCGCGCAGCCAGTCGTCCTGGGAGCGCGGCACGAGCATGACGACGAGGATCTTGTGGACCGAGACGGGGGTGCGGGCGAGCTTGCGCAGGTGGTCGTTGTCGAGGGTGAAGGAGAAGGAGCGTCCCCGTGGGTTGGGCGCGATCTGGTAGGTGGCCTTCAGCTGCACCTTGATCGTGACCTCGTCGTCGACGGTGTGTCCGGGCGAGCCGTGGCTGACGTGCCAGTCGATGCCGTTGTCCGGAAAGGGCTGGGACAGCGAGCAGCCGGCCGCGGCGGCGACCGCGTGCAGATAGCCGACCTGCAATGTCTCCATGCAGGCGGTGGTGGCGAGCGAGCCGCGAAGGTGGCCCGGACGTTCGGGCAGCAGCCCGCCCCGCTCGGGCTGCGCGATGGCCATGACCAACAGCCTTCCAAGGCAAGGGTTTCCCCGCTGTGGGTCGCTGAACTGCAAAGACCCGTACTCCTGTTGTCTCCTCCCGGCGTACGGCGCAAACGGCCCGGGTATCACCAAACGGGCAGAAGACGGAACGTCACCTGCCATGGTTGAACGAGGAGTTGGCTTGGGATGACGACCTGGTACGAGGGGCCGCTGGCCGCCTTCGACACGGAGACGACGGGCGTGGACGTCGAGACCGACCGGATCGTGTCGGCCGCCGTCGTCGTCCAGGACGCGCCGGGGACCCGGCCCCGGATCACCCGGTGGCTGGTGAACCCGGGTGTGCCGGTGCCGGAGGCGGCGACGGCGGTGCACGGGCTGACGGAGGAGTACGTGCAGCACAACGGGCGCTGGCCGGCTCCGGTGATGTACGAGATAGCGGAGCAGCTGGCCGACCACGCGGCGCTGGGCCGGCCGCTGGTGGTGATGAACGCGCCGTTCGATCTGACGCTGCTGGACCGGGAGTTGCGCCGGCACCGGGCGTCGTCGCTGGACCGCTGGTTCGAGTCGGTGCCGCTCAGGGTGCTGGACCCGCGGGTGCTGGACAAGCACCTGGACCGGTACCGCAAGGGCCGGCGCACGCTGACGGACCTGTGCGCGCACTACGGCGTGACCCTTCAGGACGCGCATGACGCGGCGGCGGACGCGCTGGCCGCGATGGATGTCGTACGGGCGTTGGGCCGTCGCTTCGCGACCCGGCTGGAGCGGCTCTCCCCCGCCGACCTGCACACGTTGCAGGCGAACTGGCACGCGGCGCAGGCGCGGGGGTTGCAGGCGTGGTTCGCGCGCAGCGGCTCGGAGGAGATCGTCAGCACGGAGTGGCCGCTCAGGCCGGAGCTGCCGGCGGCGGCGTGACGGGCCCGGTGGCATGAAGAAAGCCGGTCCGCCGCGGCGGACCGGCCTTTCCCGGTGGGCGATACTGGGTTCGAACCAGTGACCTCTTCGGTGTGAACGAAGCGCTCTCCCACTGAGCTAATCGCCCGGGAACGCACTGAACAATACAGGCCCCGGCAGGGTTCCTTCAAACCGCTCGCAGGTGCCGCAGCAGTCCGCGCCGGCCGGCCCGCATCATCAGCCGGTGATTGAGGCGGAAGAGCGGCCGTCCCGGTACGGCGAGCCGCCTGAGCAGGGGCTTGCGGACGCGGACCTCCTGGTCGTACCGGGCGAGCGTGCCGGGGCCGCCGGGGGTGACCGTCCAGCGGGCCCAGCCGTCGATGTCGCCGGACAGGGTGACCTCCAGGACGCCGGCGGCCGGGTCCCGGCGGGTCTCCCGCACGGTGGACGTGAGGCCGTACGGCAGCGCGGACCGGATGGTGATCAGGCCGGTGCCGTCGTCCCGCCGGGTCACCGTCCGCACCTGCGGCCACCAGCGGGGATAGTCCTCGGCCCGCTCCAGTGCCGCGTACACGGTGGCCGGCGGGGCGGGCAGGGGCCACACGCTGCGGAAGCGGTAGTGGTTCCAGTCCATGGGTCGAGTGTGGCGCGAACACAGGCGTGAAGAACACGCGCGTCGATCTGAGTACGCGTACTCATGCGCCGTGCCGTGGCCGGCGTCACACTGGGGGCGCGAGCGCCGCCGCCCGTGCAGCGGCGCTCCCCCAGTCCCGGTCAGACCGGCATCGTGTCGCCGAGCAGGGCCAGGTTCTCGATGGCGGCGAGGCCGTAGAGGGCGGTGTCGTTGGTGGACACCCAGGCCGCCTCGCTCCCTTCGACCAGGGTGGCCGGTCCGGTGAGTTTCTCGGTCTTCCAGGGGGAGGACTCGGTGTAGCCGTCGGAGCTGTAGAACTTGGCCCAGGCGCGCTTGGCGAGGGCCGCGTCGCCGGTCTGTACGGCGGCGTAGGCGTCGAGGCGCGAGTGGCCCTGGAAGAGCAGCAGGCTGCCGAAGTCGGAGCCGTAGCGTGCCTTCTGCTCGGCCTTGGTGGCGTTGAAGTAGCGGCAGTAGTCCAGGTACGCCCGCTTGAACCCGGGCATGTCGACGAGGTGGATCAGTTCGGCGCACAGTTCGTTCAGCCCGAAGACGGCCGAGAGGTGGGAGACGGACACCACCGGCTTGTCGGCGACGGCGAACCTCCCGGTGTCGAGGTCGTACAGCCCGCTGCCCTGGACGAAGCCGTTGGGCTGGGCGGCGATGCCCTCCATGGTGGACAGGACGCGCGCCTTCGCCTTCTGCCACTTGGGTCCCTTGCGTTCCCACTCCGTCAGCCAGGCCGACACCAGGCCGCTCCAGTCGGTGCCGAAGCCGATCGACAGGGCGTGCCGGTCGGGGGTGTAGGGGTCGGTGCGGACCTTGCGCTGCGGGTCGAGGACGAGGAAGGTCTCGTCGGAGTCGACGTTGGCGTGCATGAGGTCGCCGACGCGTTCGTCCGCGGTGAGGAAGTGGTAGAAGCGCCGGTACGTCGTGTTGGCGATGCGCTGCTGCTTGGCGCTGTCGGCGAAGTGCTGGACGCCGTGCCGGGTGCCGAGGCCGGCCCATTTCCCGAGGTGGTAGACGTCGACCTCGCCGGTGTGCCGGGTCATCGCCTCGGCGAAGCGGAAGATGTCGGAGCGGCCGCTTCTGAGGTACGCGTACCAGAGCCACAGGTCGGGCGAGAGTTCGGAGTTGTCCCAGGCGTAGCCGCCGATGTCGTACCGCCACACGTGCCGGGCGGAGTCGTAGGTGTGCATGATGTCGCCGTAGTCCCAGAAGCCGTACCAGCGGCGCGTCTCCACCTGGTCCTTGTAGTAGGTGAACAGGAAGTCGAGGTGGTCCTCGATCTTCGCCTTGGCCGGGGTGGAGCGGTCCGGCTCGGCGTACAGGCCGGGGCCGAAGACCTTGGCCTTGATGAGCTGCCTGGGCGGGGCGGCGAGCTGGGGCAGCACCCGTACGGCTTCGGCCTGCCGGGCGAGGGTCTCGGCGGCCGGGGTGGAGTCGTTGGCCCAGAAGAGGAGTTCGGAGGTGCGGGCGATGCCGTAGGGCGTGCCGAACCCGGGCTCGTAGTCCTCGTAGGTGATGTTGAGGCCTTCGAGCTGTTCGGCGTAGGTGTCCTGGCCCATGCCGTCGTGGTAGAAGCGCAGGTCCATGGGCTGGGCCTCGGGCGACCAGAGCCAGAGGGTGACGGTGGCCTCGTCGGTGTGGGCGTCGCGGATGTCGAGCTGGGCGGGGAACTTCTCCCAGAAGTCCCGCAGGCCGAAGGAGAGGCCGCCGCTCGTCCCGCCGACGTAGCCGAAGCCGGAGGCCCGCCTGCCGCCGCCGGCGGCGATCCATCCGTAGCCCTTCTTGGTGCGCTTGCGGACGGTGAAGCCGTCGGCGGAGAGCTGGGAGAGGGTGTAGTCGCCCCAGTGCGGGATGTACTGCAAGCGGGTCGTCACCCGCTGGTCCCAGGTGGCCGGGTCGGGCAGCTTCTTCCCCTCGTACTGCGCGGCCTGCACGGCGGCGCCGGGGTCGCGGCGCAGTCCGGTGATCCCCTGGACGGCCTCGCGGAGCAGACCGGTGCCCTCGCCGCCGAGGCGGATGTGCCGGTCGTAGGCCGCGTCGCGCATCGGGACGGTGAAGCGGACGCCGAGGCCGCGGATGAAGTCGCCGGAGGCCTTGCCGGGCTCCTGGGTGCCGTCGTAGGTGAGGGTGTGCACCATGCGGAAGGAGTCGGAGCCGGCGTAGAAGTAGAGGCGGAGGGAGAACGGCAGCCAGCCTCGGTCGCCCTTGCGGTGCTTGCCGTCGACGCGGACGACGGCCCGGACGGGGCCGTCCTGTTCGACGGTGACCTCGGAGATCGCGCCGTCGAACCGCTCGGTCTTGACCGTGCCCTGGTCCTCGTCCTCGATCTCGGGCTGCCGGATCAGGACGAGCCTGCCGTTCCTGGCGATCTCCGTGGACCCGCGGGTGACGGACCTGATGATCGTGGACCCGTTCTTGCCGATCTTCGCGGTGACGACGCCGGTGGAGACGTCGAGGGTGGCGCCGCTTGTGTCGACGGTCACCTTCCGCGCGGGTTCGGCGGGGGTGCCCGCGGTGAGCGTGAGCTTCCCGGTTCCCGAACTGACCGCGTGGGCCGTCCACTTGAGGGAGCCGTCGGGCCAGTAGGCGAGTGGCCAGGTCTGGACGGGGACGGCCTTGCCGTCGGCGTCCGTGACGGCGAAGGTCCGGTCCTCCTGGTGGGTGCCCATGGGCCAGGGCACGCCGACGGTGGCGCCGGGGGCCGCACCGAGGCCGCCGTCCTCCAGCCAGTCCAGGGTCACCGGGTCGGCGCCGTCGGCGGCTGCGGGCGCGGCCTCGGCGCTCTTGGTTCCCAGGGCCCAGCTGAACTGGGCGGCGGCTCCGGTGACGGCGGCGGCCTTGAGGAGGGACCTGCGGGGGATGGGAGACATGAGAGGTGCGGCCTTCCTTCCGTGCGGTACTAGTCAGGGGCATGACAGAGAGAGGTGCGGCGCTCAGGGCGCCGGCCTTGCGTGACGCGCACCGACGGCTCAGCGGCGCCGGTACCGCTCCTCGACGGCGACGGCCGCCGCGGCGACGGCCCCCAGCACGGGGACCGCCAGCGGGGCGATGAGCAGGGCGGACGTGCAGGTCAGGACGGCTCCGCCGACGAGCAGGAACGATCCGGCCGGGTCCTGGACGGTACGCCGCCCGGCATCGGCGAGCAGCACCCGCCACCGCTCGCCCGGCGCCCAGACCGCCGCCGCCCGCAACCCGGCCACGGCCAGCCCGAGCAGCGCGAACAGTCCCACGGCCCCGACCGGCGGCCCGCCGGGCAGCCCGGCCCGCACGGCCTGGACGTCCACCCGGGCGAGCAGGGCGGCGACCCACCCGGCGACGCCGACCGCCCAGCCCCCGCGCAGCGCGGACCGGAAGTCGGCGAGGAACTCCCGCCATCCGCCGCCCTGCTGGGCCGTACGGCGACGCAGGTGCCGGGCGCCGGCGGCGAACGCGGCCGGGTAAGTGACGACTCCGAGGCAGGCCACCGCGATCCACACCCCGGTCAGCAGGCATTCGGCGAAGACGCCGAAACGCTCCGCGAACACGGACTCCCTGCGCGGCTTCACCCGTGCTGAGGACATGCGCTCAGCCCTTCAGTCCGGAGGTCGCCATGCCGTCGATCAGATAGCGCTGGAAGGCGAGGAAGAACAGCAGCACGGGCAGCAGCGCGACCAGGGACATGGCGATCATGCCGCCGTAGTTGGCGGCCACGCCGTCGGAGTCACGGAACATCATCAGGCCCAGGGAGACGGTGTACTTGCCCGGCTCGTTGAGATAGATCAGCGGGCCCATGAAGTCGTTCCAGGCGTTGATGAAGGTGAAGATCGCGCTGGTGATGAGCGCGGGCCGGCACAGCGGCAGCACGACCGACCAGTAGATGCGCAGGTGCCCGCAGCCGTCGAGGCGGGCGGCCTCGTCCAGTTCACGGGGCAGGTTCCGCATGAACTGCACCATGAGGAAGACGAAGAAGGCCTCGGTGGCGAGGTACTTGCCGATCAGCAGCGGCACATAGGTGTTGACCAGCTCCAGCTTCTGGAACATCACGTACTGCGGGATCAGCAGCACGTGGTACGGCAGCAGGAGCGTGCCGATCATGAGGGAGAACAGCAGGTTGCGCCCGGCGAACCTGATCCGCGCGAAGGCGTACGCGGTCAGCGAGCAGGAGATCAGGACGCCGACGACCGCACCGCCCGCGTAGAACAGGGAGTTCTGGAAGAACGTCCAGACCGAGATGTCCGCGATGCCGTCGGCGAGGCCCTTGAAGTTGGACAGGATCGGCTGGGACGGGAACAGCGTGAGGCTGTTGATGATGTCCTTGCTCGGCTTGAAGGAGGCGCCGATCACCCAGACGACCGGGTAGAGGATGACGGCCAGGACCATCAGGGCGCCGAGGTGCCAGGCGAGGGAGCCGGTGCGCTTGCGGCCGAGGCCGGTGAGGGAACTCGTGGAACTCATCGGGCGCCCTCCTCGTAGTGCACCCACTTCTTCTGGGACCAGAAGAGGACGGCCGTCACCAGGGCCACGGCGAGCAGCAGCATCCAGGCCATGGCGGAGGCGAAGCCCATCTGGGCGTTCTTGAAGCCCTGCTGGTAGAGGTAGCAGGTGTAGACGAGCGTGGCGTCGGCCGGTCCGCAGTAGGTGTTGGAGACGACGTAGGCCGAGCCGAAGATCTGGAACGAGTGGATGGTCTCCAGCAGCACGTTGAAGAAGAGCACCGGGGAGATCATCGGCAGGGTGATGTTCCAGAACTTCCTGAAGGGCCCGGCGCCGTCCATCTCGGCCGCCTCGTACAGCTCCCTGGGCACCTGCTTGAGCCCGGCCAGGAAGATGACCATGGGCGCCCCGAACTGCCACACGGTCAGTGCGACCAGGCAGTACAGCACCCAGTCGGCGTTGCCGACCCAGCCGCCGACGTGGAAGCCGAGGAAGGTCTGCGTACGGTCCACGACGGCGCCGTCGGAGAACAGGGACCGCCAGACGAAGCCCACGGAGACGCTCGCGCCGATGAGCGAGGGGGCGTAGAAGGCGGCCCGGTAGAAGGCCTGGCCGCGGCGGCTCTGCGCGAGGAGCAGGGCGACGCCGAGGGCGAGCAGCAGCTTCAGCGGGGTGCCGACGACGACGTACTTGGCCGTCACCTCCACCGACTTCTGCCATCTCGGGTCGTCGAACATCTTGGTGAAGTTGTCGAACCCGACCCACTTCGGGGTGGTGAAGAGGTTGTAGTCGGTGAACGCGAAGTACAGCGAGGCGATCATCGGGCCCGCGGTCAGCAGCAGGAAGCCGGCGATCCACGGGGACATGAAGAGGTAGCCGGCGAGGTTCTCCCGCCGCCGGCCCGGCCGCCCCGTCCTCGCGGTGGCGGCCGAGCGTGCCGCGCGGGTCGCGGGCACGGAGTCCTTGACGAGCGTCACGGCGGTTCCCCTCAGGCCTGGAAGGCGGCCTCGGCCTCGGTGAAGAACTGCTTCACCGCGTCCGCGACCTTGGCCTTGCCCTGTCCGAGGTCGCCGCCGATGCGCAGGAAGGCGGCCTCGATGGTGTCGGCACCGGAGGGGTGCGGGGTGATCGTGCCGAGGACGCCGGACTTGGCGGTGTCCTCCTCGTACTGCGCGATCTCCTTGTTGATCGCGTCGGTCGGCTTGTAGGCCTCGTACTGCTCGGTGCTCGCGAGGATGCCCCGGTCGTAGCCCATGATCTTGCCGACCCTGGGGTCGTGGACCATGAAGTCGATGAACTGCGCCACCTCCTTGGGATGGGAGGTGCGGGCGGACGCGCTGAGCATCAGGGAGGCGAGGTACTGGCCGGTCTGCTTCCCGTCCGTCGTCGGGATGGGCGCGAGGCCGTACTCGCTGTCGCCCTCCGCGGAGTAGCGGACGGTGAAGTTGTCCCAGGTGAACTCCGAGGCGCCGTGACCGGCGGAGAGGGAGGACTTGGGCTGGTCCTGGGAGACGACCTTCGGGTCGGTGACGAGGCCGGCCTTGACCCGGTTGTAGCCGTCGGTCCACCACTCCGTCAGATCGGCCTTGTCGAAGCCGAGTCCGTCGTCGGTGAAGAACGCCTTGCCGTTCTGGCGGAGGTAGAGGTCGTACAGGTACATGATGGTGAAGTAGCCGGTGTCCCCGGGGATCTTCGTCTTGTCGTGGATGGTCTTCAGGGCCTTGAAGTACTCGTCCCAGGTCCAGCCCGGCCGCGGCTCGACGCCCGCCTCACGGAAGACCTTCTTGTCGATGACGAGCGCCATGGTGTTGGAGCCGACGGGAACGCCGAGCTGCTTGCCGTCGACCTCGCCGACCTTCGTGACGCCCTCGCGGAAGTGATCCAGGCTCAGATTTCCGGCCTGCACCTGTGACCTGAGATCGAGGAGAATTCCTCGCTTGTCGTATTTCCTAAGGAATGTGACGGCGTTTTGGAAAACGTCCGGGGGATTTCCGCCGGCAGCCTGCGTCTGGAACTTCTCCCAGAAGGACTGGTACGTCTGGAAGTCCGTCTTGACCTTGATCTTCGGGTACTTCTCCTCGAAGAGCGCGATGCTCTGGTTGATCCTCTTGGCCCGCTCCTCGGCACCCCACCAGGAGTAACGGATCGTCACCGTTCCGTTCCCGGAGCCGCTGTCCCCTCCGCACCCGGTCGTCGCGGCGAGCCCCAGCGCGGCCGCCGACGCCCCGGCCGCCCTCAGGATCGTACGCCTGTCAAGATTCCTGGTTCCCACAGTCGGGCCCTCCCCGCAGCATCGTCGCCGCGCGCCGCATGAATCGTTTCAAGTAAGCGCTTGCTGGCACAAGTTACGGAGGGGTCCGGGGTGCGTCAATGATTCGGACAGGATTTTCTTGGCGGCGGCGGGGCCGACGAGTCGGCCTGCCGGCCGTTCCCCCTGGTGAGGGGACGGTGGCCGACAGGCCGAACGAGGGATCGAAGAGGCGGGGGCGGATCGGGCCGACAGGTCGGACAGCGGATCGGTCGGGCGGGGACCGATCAGGCCGGCAGGGACGCCAGCCAGTCGAGCAGGATCCGGTTCGTCTCGTCAGGGCGTTCCTGCTGGACGAAGTGCCCGCATCCGTCCAGGATGTGCGAGCCGAGCAGACCCGGCAGGGTCTCGGCGGAGGCCTTGAGGGCGCCGGCCAGCCAGGCGAGGGAGGCGTCCCGCTCACCCCCGATGAACAGCGACGGCCGCGTGATCGGGGCGCCCGCGTGACCGGCCAGGTCCGCCCAGTCCCGGTCCATGTTCCGGTACCGGTTCAGGGCCCCGGTCATCCCCGTCCGCTCGAACTCCCCGGCGTAGACGTCGAGGTCCCGCTCCCCCAGCCAGGACGGCAGAACGCCGACGGGGAAACGGTCACGCAGAGTGCCGCCCGGGCTGACGAAGTACGGGGCGGGGGCGCCCGGCGCCGGCATGGTGTCGGCGGACAGGGCCGCGTAGAAACCGGCGAGCCAGCCGCGCACGTCGGGTTCGATCTCGGCCTCCGCGCGGCCCGGTCGCTGGAAGTACGAGACGTAGAACTCCTCGCGGGTGCCGTCCCCCGTGCCATCCCCGGCCCCGCCTTCGGTCCCGTCTGCGGTCCCCTCTGCGGTCCCGTCTGCGGTCCCGTCCCCGGTCCGGTCCCCGGCCATCGCCGCGAAGACCTCGCTCGGGCGCGGGCCCCCCGGCGGGGTGTACGGCACGCTCAACAGCCCCACGGCCCGGAACACGTCGGTCTGGTCAAGGCCGATACGGCGGCGATCGACGCGCCCCAGTCGTGCCCGACGACCACCGCGGACCGCTCGCCCAGCGCCTCGACCACGGCGACGTTGTCCGCGACCAGGTCGAGCATCCGGTACGCGTCCACGGACGCCGGCTTGGACGAGCGGCCGTAACCACGGACGTCGATCGCCACCGCGCGATAACCGGCGGCGCGGCGAGCACGGGCAACTGATGACGCCAGGCGTACCAGGACTCCGGGAAGCCGTGCAGGAGCAGCACGAGGGGGCCGTGGTCGCCTTGCTGCACGGCGTGGCTGCGGCCGGCGGGTGTGGGGAGGAGGTGGTGGGTGGCGGCGGGGGTGCTGCCGGGAGGCGGGGTCGAGGCGGTGGGGGCATTGGGGGCAGTGTGGGCGGTGGGGGCAGTGCTGGGAGTGGTGGGTGGCATGGGGCCTCCTGGTGGTGTGTCTGCGGTGGAGCCGGGGTGCGGTTCCGAGCGGCAGGTGAGGGCCCGGCAGGCGGTCGGGGACGTGGGGTGAGGCGGCGAAGCCGGGCGGACGGTCCGGGACGGGTGGAGAGGCGGCGGAGCCGGGGAGGCGGTCCGGGACGGGCGGAGAGGGAGCCGAGCTGGAGAGGCGGTCGGGGACGTGCGGTGAGGGGGCGGAGCCGGGGAGGCGGTCCGGGACGGGCGGAGAGGCGGCGGAGCCGGGAAGGCGGTCCGGGACGGGCGGAGAGGCGGCGGAGCCGGGAAGGCGGTCCGGGACGGGCGGAGAGGCGGCGGAGCCGGGAAGGCGGTCCGGGACGGGCGGAGAGGCGGCGGAGCCGGGAAGGCGGTCCGGGACGGGG